>JANPHJ010000276.1:0-16360 GCA_031424395.1 Chthoniobacter sp. | reverse complement strand
GATAAGCGCTGAAAGCATCTAAGCGCCAAGCCTCTCCCAAGATGACTCTTCCCCGAAGGATCGTGGCAGACCACCACGTTGATAGGCTTCCGGTGTAAGCAACGAGCGCAAGCACAGTTGTTCAGCTGAGAAGTACTAATAATCCGTTCGGCTTGGTCATTTCCTCCTCCTTTTTTGGAGGTCGAACATGACTTTTTAAAACTCAGCCTGAGTTTTGCATTGCTCCTGTATGTAGATGTCAGGGAATCAGCCCGGTTCTTTGAACAGAAATTGACGGCTGCCGAGTGGCGGTCGGTCGCTAGAAGTCTGGCGAATTTGAGGTTCGACTCACCCCCAGTGAGAACCTCCCGATAAGCCTAAATGTGGCCTCAAATTCGTCAGACTTCTGGTGATCCTAGCGCAGTGGCCCCACCCGTTCCCATTCCGAACACGGAAGTGAAACGCTGCAGCCCCGATGATAGTGCTTCTATAGGTTGTGCGAAAGTAGGACGTCGCCAGTAATTTGCCCCGTCTCTTGGAAACAAGAGGCGGGGTTTTTTTGTACTCCAAATTTTGTTCACTCAGCGGTTTGTCATTTTGTAGTCATTTTGCGTGAGTTCAGCGGGGCGGTCGGTCACGAATTTTTATGGGCGCGCTTCATATTCGACGGTTCGATTGAAGCGAGCGAATTACTGCAAGCATCCCGCCCTGCGACGACGGATGCCGGATGAAATGCAGCACGCGCTACCAAGGTTAATGCTGTTCATTTGGCTTTAAAATTATGCTTGATTCAAGTATAGGGCAGGTTTTCCGCCACTGAGTTAGCCTCAATCTCGGGTCATTTAGATCTTCCGGGGCATGAAGGGCACACCGTTCCTCATCGCTGAATGCGGCATCACTGGCAAAGATGGGCTGGACATGCTGTCGCTCGTAGGGATCACTGGTGACCACACTTTCCGCGATGGCATGGATCGAAGTGCGCACCCCCTGCGCGCGGGGAAGCGACGGCCCCGGGGCCGTTCTTCCCAGCCCCCTACGCGGGCTACAGTCGGAAATGGCGAGTTGCCGAGTGTGATTGGAATGAGGGGAGGTTGCATGGATCGCGGCCAGCAGGGGCTCCCAAGTGTGGCTGGCTGGCTCTCGATAAGTCCGTCGAACGAACTCGTGAAACGGCGTTGAAAAGCCTCAATCGCTTTCCCGGCTTCGAAGCCGCCGGTGGGCGCGGAAATTTTCCCATCGACGCCGCGCGGGTCAATTTCCGTGGGCTGGCAAAGTTTTCGCAGCGGTCTGGAACAGCCCCTGCACCGTCGACACGTCCGCCGAGGATTGCGCGCTCCTGGTTCCCAATTTCTGACCGAACCTGAGATTGGTGAACTCATGCGGCAAATGTGGGTGTCGGCGTGGAGTTAGTCCGTACATGCCCCCCGGGCACCAGTTCTCTGCCAAGGCTTACGCCATGACCGCCTTCACGACTTTGCCCGAAACATCCGTCAGCCTGAATTCGCGGCCGGCGTAGCGGAAGGTGAGCTTTTCGTGGTCAAGGCCGAGGAGCGCGAGGACGGTGGCGTGGAGGTCGTGGACATGGACGGGGGTCTCGACGGCTTTCGCGCCGTAGTCGTCGGTGCTGCCGTAGTTCAGGCCGCCGCGGACGCCGCCGCCGGCCATCCACATGGTGTAGCCCTTGGCGTTGTGGTCGCGGCCGTCGGGTTTGCGGCCGTCTGGCGTGCGGCCAAACTCGCCGCCCCAGATGACCAGGGTGTCGTCGAGCAGACCGTGCGCTTTCAAATCCGTGAGCAGGGCGGCGATGGGCTGGTCGGTGGCGCGGCAGTTTTCGGAAAGTTTTTTGTGCAGGTTTTGGTGCTGATCCCAGCCGGCGTGGCAGACCTCGATGTAGCGCACGCCGGCCTCGGCGAAGCGTCGTGCCATGAGGCACTGACGGCCAAAGTCGTCCATGGGCTTTTCACCGATGCCGTACATTTTCAGCGTCGCGGCGGACTCCTTGGAAAAGTCCATGACCTTCGGCACTTCGGTCTGCATGCGGAAGGCGAGCTCGTAGCTTTCGATCACGCCCTCGACCTCGCGGTTGCCGGTGCTGTCGGCGAGCAGTTCGCGATTCATCGCCTGCACGAAATCGAGCTGCTTGCGCTGCTGCGCGGAGGAAAGATTCGCGTTGCGGATGTTGCCCACGCTGGCGCTGCCGAGGTCGGCCTTTTGCTCGCCGAGCCGCGTGCCCTGATAAACCGCGGGCAGAAACGCCGCGCCAAAATTTTGCGCTCCGCCGAGCGCGAGCGGCGGACTGATGGTGATGAAACCGGGCAGGTTCTCATTCTGCGTGCCGAGGCCGTAGAGCGTCCACGCGCCCATTGACGGGCGGATGAACTGCGAGCTGCCGGTGTGCATTTGCACGAAGGCCTGCGGGTGGTTCGGGATGTCCGTGTGCATGCTGTGGATGAGGCACATTTCGTCGGCGTGCTTGGCGACATTCGGGAACAGCTCCGAAATCCACAGCCCGCTCTGCCCGTGCTGCGCAAACTGAAACGGCGAGCCGAAAAGCTTCGCGCCGCCGCCCTTCGCGTTGCCCGGCTTGCCGTTGTCCTCGGTGAGCTTCGGCTTGTAGTCGAAGGTGTCCATGTGCGCTGGCCCGCCCTGCATCGCGAGGAAGATCACGCGCTTCGCTTTCGCGGGAAAATGCGGCGCTTTCGGCGCGAGCGGGTTCTTGTTTTCCGCGGCGGCGAGCTGGGTCGAGAGCCCTTGGAAAGCGAGCCAGCCGAAACCGGCGGAGACGCTCTTGAGGACTTCGCGCCGCGTCATCCAGCGCGGCTGCACGTTGCCGCATTCGTAGGGTTGGTTGGTGTTCATTGGGAAAGGTGCGGGCTTATTTGAGGTAGCGGAACTCGGCGCAGGCAAAGAGCGCCTGGCAGAAAGTGGCCCACGCTTTTTCCGGCGCAGCCGTTGTACTGTTTTTCGCGGCGACGGGTTCCTGCGCTTCGCTGTGCAAATACTTGTCCGCTCGGGACCGCTCCGCCTCGGTTGGCGGACGCGCGAGGGTGAGCATGTAGGCCATGGCGATGCGCTGGCCGTAGTCGTATTGCGTCATGCCGAGCAGTCGTTTCGCGAGCGCTTGCGACTGCGCGGTGACGAACGGGCTGTTCATCATAAAGAGCGCCTGCGACGGCACGTTCGTGGTGTCGCGCGCGGCGACGACGAGGCTCGGCTCGGCGAAGTCGAAGACTGAGAGCACATCGGGCACGAAGTCGCGCACGATGGGCAGATAGACGCTGCGGTAGCGCGCCTCGGTGTTGAACACCTCGGGCCGGATGCCTTTGCCGATGTAGCCCTCGCCGACATTCGCGACGACCGAGCCGTGCGGCGGCGTGCGTTCGAGCTGGCCGCTGGCGGCGAGCACGGCGTCGCGGATGGCCTCGGCATCAAGACGGCGCGGGCTCATGCGCCAGACGAGCAGGTTGTCGGGATCGGCCTCGTGGTTTTTCGCGTCGTGCGCGGTGCCGAGCTGATACGCGCGGCTCAGGACGAGGGAACGGACCAGCGATTTCACCGACCAGCCGTCGCGCATCAATTGCGTGGCGAGCAGATCGAGCAGCGCGGGGTTGGTGGGCTTCTCGCCGGTCGCGCCGAAATTGTCCGGCGTCCGTACGAGGCCGTCGCCGAAAAGATTCAGCCACACGCGGTTCACCATGACGCGGGCGGTGAGGGGATTGGCCTTGCTGGCGAGCCAGTCGGCCAGCTCGCGCCGCCCGCTCTGCTGGGACGAAATTGCGGGCATGGTGCCCGGCGTGAGCACGGTGAGAAAACCGCGCGGCACGGTCGGGCCAATGTTGTCCACTTCGCCGCGGATGTAGATTGGGCAGTCGCCGGGGCGGGCTTCCTGCACGCCCATCGCCTTGCCCGCGCTCGTCGCAGGCGCGGAAACCGGAGCCGGTGCAACTGCGACTGTTTGCGTCGGCGTGACCAGCGTGCCGTTCGCTTTGAGTCTCGCGAGAATCCGTGCCCGTTCCGCCGGACTCGCAGCGGCGAGCCTAGCCGCCCGCTTTGGGGATTGCGCGGCCAGTGCGGCCAGCGGATCTGCCGCCGCCACGGGCGCAGGCGCAGCTACTGGTGGGTGCGGAGCTTGTGCCGGTGGAGTCGGCGCGGCGGTGGCGTCGCTCAGCGGCAACAGGCGCGTGCCGTTCTTGCCCTTCTGCGCGGCTTTTCCAGTGCCTTCACCGGTGCCGAAAAATGTCTTCGAGCTGCGGAAGATGCCGGCGAGCGCGTAGTAGTCCTTGTTTGGGATCGGATCGAATTTGTGATCGTGGCAGCGGGCGCACGCGGCGGTCAGCCCGAGCACGGCGCGCGAGGTCACGTCGATCTGCTCATCCACCAAATCCATCTCGAACTGCACGCGATTTTTCTCGTTCAGCCCCTTCGGCCCGAGCGCGAGGAAACCCGTGGCGATGAGATGCTCGTTGCGCTCCGCCGCGTCCTTCGCCGGCAGCAGGTCGCCAGCGATTTGCTCGCGGATGAACTGGTCATACGGCTTGTCCGCATTGAACGCCGCGACCACGTAATCGCGATACCGCCACGCCTCGGGGAACGTGTAGTTGCGCTCTTTCCCGGTCGATTCCGCATAGCGCGCCACGTCCAGCCAATGCCGCCCCCAGCGCTCGCCGAACTGCGGTGAGGCGAGCAGCCGGTCCACGACTTTCGTGACCGCGTCGGGCGCGGTGTCCTTGAAAATGGCGTCCATCTCCTCCGGCGTCGGCGGCAGGCCGATGAGGTCAAAATAAACGCGCCGGATGAGATTGCGGCGGTCAGAATCTGCGACGGGTTTCAGCCCTTTCGCTTCGAGCCCCGCGAGGATAAAACGGTCGATGTCCGTGCGCGGCCACTGCTTGTCCACGACCGCCGGGGCCGGCGCGGCGACTGGCGCTTTGAACGCCCAAAACTCCCGCGCCTTAGTGAAGTCGATTTCCTTTTTCACCACCACCGCCGCGCCGTCGCGCGGATCGGGCGCGCCCATTTTCACCCATGTCTCAAAGTCCGCGATAACGTTATCCGGCAGCTTCCCGCCGCTCTTTTCCGGCGGCATCGACATGTCCTTGTCGGTGTAATGCAGCGCCTTGAGCAGCAGGCTTTCCGCGACATTGCCGGGCACGATGGCGTGGCCGGTGTCGCCGCCCTGGCGGATGCCGTCGCGCGTGTCGAGCAGCAGCCCGCCCTTCACTTTGTCCGCCTCCGCAGAGTGGCACTTGTAGCATTTCGCCGCGAGGACGGGCCGGATGTTCTTCTCGAAAAACTCGAGCTGGCCGGCCTCCGGTTTCGGCGCGGGCGCGGGTGCTTTCACGGCGGCGAGCGCGGAGGCGGAGGCGAGGCTGAGCGCGGTGAGGAGCGCGAGTCGTGGGGCGGAGATACTCATGTCTGAAAGGTAACAGCGTATGGAGTGGAGATTGGGACAAGGTGGCGGACCTGCCGTACGAAAACGGGGGAAAGTTTTTTTCCATCGCGGCGGCGCGAGGGAGGGCGCAACTTGGCCGACGTGATCGACGACTTCCTGCTCCCGCTGCTCTGCTGCCCGCTCTCGCGGCAGCCGATCGCGCCCGCCCCGCCCGACATCGTGGCCCGACTCGAAGCGGCGCGCGCCGCCGGGACGCTCCGCAATCGCGCGGGACAACCGCTGGCCGAGCCCATCGACGCCGGACTTGTGCGCGCGGACGGGACGCTTTTTTTTCCGGTGCGCGCCGGCATCCCGGTGCTCGTGGCCGAGGAGGCGGTGCCGCTTTCGCCGCCATGAGCACACCTGACTGGAACTCGATTCGCGCGGACTTTCCCATCCTTGACCAGCAGGTGCGGGGCAGGCCGCTGATCTATTTCGACAGCGCCGCGAGTTCGCAGAAGCCGCGCGCGGTGATCGCGGCGCTCGCGCACTACTACGAGCGGGACAATGCGAATGTGCATCGCGGGCTGCACGAGCTGAGTTCGCGCGCGACGGACGCCTACGAAAGTGCGCGGGCGAAGGTGGCGCGGTATCTCGGCGCGGCGAGCGCGGAGGAGATCGTGTTCACGCGGGGGACGACGGAGGGGATCAACCTCGTGGCGCAGGCATGGGGCGGGAAATTTGTGCGCGCGGGCGATGTGATCCTGCTCACGGAAATGGAGCATCACAGCAATCTCGTGCCGTGGCAGATGCTCGCGGAGCGCACCGGCGCGCGGCTGCGTTTTGTGCCGGTGGCGGAGGACGGCACGCTGGCGCTGGAGCGGCTCGGGGAGCTGCTCACGCCGGAGGTGAAAGTGTTCGCCTTCACCCATATCTCAAACTCGCTCGGCACTATCAATCCCGTGGCCGAGTTGTGCCGCGCGGCGCGCGCGGTGGGCGCGGTGAGCGTGGTGGACGGGGCGCAGAGCGCGGGCCATCTGCCGGTGGAGGTGCGGGAAATGGGGTGCGATTTCTTCGCCTTCTCGGGCCATAAAATGTGCGCGCCGACGGGCATCGGCGCGATGTACGGGCGGGCGGAATGGCTCGACGCGATGCCGCCGTGGCAGGGCGGCGGGGAGATGATCGTGAGTGTGAGCTACGAGCGGAGCACGTACAAGAAAGCGCCGGGAAAATTTGAGGCCGGCACGCCGAACATTGCGGGGGCGATCGGGCTGGGCGCCGCGGTGGACTATCTGGAGGGCATTGGCCGCGCGGCGATTTTCGAGCATGACCTGGCGCTCACGCAGCATGCGCTGGCGCGGCTCGGCGAGCTGCCGGGGGTGCGCGTGCTTGGGCCGCGGGAGCGGCGCGGCGGGCTCGTGGGTTTCGTCATGGAGGCGGCGCATCCGCATGACCTCACCACGTTTGCGGACCAGCACGGGCTGGCGCTGCGGGGCGGGCATCACTGCAATCAGCCGCTGATGAAAAAGCTGCGGCTGCCGGGGACGACGCGGGCGAGTTTCTATTTCTACAACACCACGGCCGAGGTGGATCGCATGGCCGATATTCTCGCGGAAGCCGTCCGCTTTTTCGCATGAACACGGAACTCGATGAACTCTACCAGTCGGTGATCCTCGACCACTCGAAGCGCCCGCGGAATTTCGGCGAGCTGGCGGATGCGGTGCAGGTGCATGGGGACAATCCATCGTGCGGGGATGAGATCGACCTGAGCGTGAAATTCGGCGCGGAGGGCGCGGTGGAGGAAGTGAAATTCAAGGGCATGGGCTGCGCGATCAGCCAAGCGTCGGCGTCGCTGATGACGATGAAGCTGAAGGGCAAAAGCGAGGCGGATGCGCGGGAGCTGCTGCGGGCGTTTCACGATCTTGTGACTACGGAAGTGGCGGAGCCGCCGCGGATGCTGGGCGACCTGCGGCTGCTGCAGGGGGTGCGGAAATTTCCGCAGCGGGTGAAGTGCGCGATGCTGGCCTGGCGGGGCTTTGAGCAGGCGCTGGAGCGGCACGCGGGCGGGGCGAGTGTTTCGACCGAAGGCGATGTCTGAGCCGAAAGAACCACGCACGCCGCTCATCGAGGTGGGGCGGTATGCGCGGCTGGCGGAGGCGCGGGAGCGGGGGCTGGTGGTGGCGGCGCGGGAGCTGCCGCACTGGATCGGGCGCGAAGGCGGGGAGTGGGTGCTGCGCGTGGAGGCGGGCGCGGAGGAGGAGGTGGCGCGGGAGCTGGCGGCGTTTGAGCGCGAGGAGCGGGAGCGGCCGGTGGTGCGCGGGGTTTTTCCGGCGGAGAAAATCCCGACGCTTTCGCTCTACGTGGCGGGCTGGGTGCTGAGCATGTTTTTTGTGGCGCAAAATTTTTCCACCGCGCCGTGGGAGGAGCGGGGTGTGGCGATGAGCCGGGAGATTTTGCGCGGGGCATGGTGGCGCACCATCACGGCGCTGACGCTGCACGCAGACGTGGCGCACATCGGCGCGAATCTGGCGACGGGGCTGCTGTTTGCGGCGTTTGCGCTGCCGCGGTTCGGGACGGGGGTGACGTGGCTGGGCATCGTGCTGAGCGGGGCCGTGGGCAATGCGATCAATGCGTGGGGCTACCGCGGCGAGGCGCACGGGTCGCTGGGGGCTTCGACGGCGTGCTTCGGGGCGCTGGGGATGCTGATGGGGGCGGAGGTTTTCGCGCGCTGGCGCGAGCCGCAGACGCGGAGCCGGTGGCAGCTCGTGCTGCCGCTGGGCGCAGGGCTGGGGCTGCTGGCTTTTCTCGGCTCGGGCGACCAGGCGAAGACCGTGGATTACATGGCGCACTTCTGGGGTTTTGTGACCGGCGCGGCGGAGGGCGCGGTCGCGGAAGGCTGGCGGGTAAAGGAACGCGCGCCGGTGCCGGTGCAGCGTGTGGCGGCGGGCGCGGCGCTGGCGCTGGTCGCAGTCGCGTGGTGGCTGGCGCTGCCCTGAGCGGCGGGGTTGTTTTCCGCTAGCTGCTGAGGGCGCGCTGCACGCAGTCGCCGAGGGCCTGGATGCTGTAGGGCTTGAGCAGCAGCTCGCGAAAGCCGATCTCGCGGGCGCGCGGCGTGTCGAGGGTGGCGCTGTAACCGGTGGTGAGGATGACGCGGGTGCCGGGGCGGATTTCCCAAATCCGGCGGGCGAGGTCGATGCCGCTGAGCTGCGGCATGGTGAGGTCGGTGATGACGAGATCGAACGTCCGCTCGCGTACGAGGGTGAGCGCGGCGCTGGCGTCTTTCTCGATCACGGGCGCGTAGCCGAGGCGCCGGAGAAAGCGCTCGCCGAGCTGGATGAGTACGGGCTCATCGTCGATGAAAAGGATGCTCTGGCCGGTGCCGCGGATGAGCGGCGGCTCGGCGGCGGAGGCGCTGGCGGGGGCGTCGAAATCCAGCGCGGGGAAGTAGAGGTGAAAGGTGGTGCCGCCGCCGGGCTCGCTATAGACGGAGATGGCGCCGTCGCAGGATTTCATGATGCCGTGGACGACGGAGAGGCCGAGGCCGGTGCCGCGACCTGGTTCTTTGGTGGTGAAAAAGGGTTCGAAGATGCGCGCGGCGGTGGCGCTGTCCATGCCGCTCCCATTGTCGGAGATGGCGAGGCGGACGTAGCGCGCTGGGCGGAGGTCGGGATGGGTGTGGGCGAAGTCCGCATCCACGGGAAATGGGGTGAGGTGCACGCGGACGGTGCCGGGGCGGTCGCCGATGGCGTGCCAGGCATTGGTGACGAGATTGGTGACGATCTGGTGGACTTGGATGCTGTCGGCCAGCACCTTGGGCGTGCCGCTTTCCAACTCGGCGATGATCTCGACGGAGACGGGCAGGGTGGCGCGCAGCAGGCGGAGGGCGTCGCGCACGTCGGCCTCGAGATCGAGGGGTTGGCGGTCCTGCTCGCGGTGGCGGGAAAAGGCGAGGATCTGGCGGATGAGGTCGCGGGCGCGGGCGCCCGCGCTGAGGATTTCCTGGAAGCTGGCGGCGGAGGCGCGCGGGTCGGTGGCTTCCTGAAGGCCGAGGTCGGCAAAGCCGAGGATGCCGGCGAGGATGTTATTGAAGTCGTGGGCGATGCCGCCGGCGAGGGTGCCGATGGCTTCGAGCTTCTGCGCCTGGCGGAGTTTTTCCTCGGTTTTCAGGCGCTCGATGGCGGTGCGTTCGCGCTGGCTGATCTCCTCCTGCAGCAGGGCGTTGGCGGCAGTGAGGTCGAGCATCTTTTTCTCGAGCTTGGCGATGAGCCGGGCGTTGTACTCCTTGAGGTAGATGGTTTCGTCCTCGGGCTCCTCGGCAGCCTCCGGCGGATGCGCGGCTTTGCGGGCGATGACTTCCTCCATCTCGCGGATGAAGGCGTCGGGCTCGAGCGGCTTGATGAGGAAGCGGTCGGCGCCGAGGCTGAGGGCGAGCGAGGCGTCGCGCGGGTCGGTGTAGGTGGCGGTGTAAAAGATGAAGGGGATGTGGCGGAGGCGGTCGTCTTTTCTCAGCTCGCGGCAGAGCTGAAAGCCGTCCATGCGGGGCATGAGGATGTCCGAGATGATGAGGTCATAGACGCCGCGTTCAGCGAGTTTGAGGGCGTCGAGGCCATTGCTGGCGGAATCGACGGTGTGGCCGTGGCCGCGCAGCAGGGCCTCGAGCATGTAGAGGTTTTCGGGTTTGTCGTCTGCACTCAGGATTCTCATGGGAGGCCGGCCTTTCTTGGGATGAAACGGGAGATTTCGGAAATGAAGGTTTCGGTGACGATAGGCTTTTCGATGTAACCGGCAAAGCCGATCTGCGCGGCCTTTCCCCGGTCGCCGGTCATGGCGTAACTGGTCACGGCGACGATGGGGATGCGGGCGAGATGGGGCTCGGCTTTGATGCGGCGGGCGGCCTCGTAGCCGTCCACCTCGGGCATCTGGATGTCCATGAGGATGAGGTCGGGCATTTCGTTCTGCGCGGCGACCACGGCCTCGGCGCCATTGGCGGCGTGGACGACGGAGTAGCCGCTGTTTTCGAGGAGAAAGGTGGCGAGGTAGCGGTTGGCTTCGTTGTCTTCGACGAGCAGGATTTTGGCGCTCATGGGCTGGCGGCGGCGGATGGCGCACGGGGCAGGGTGATGACAAACCGGGAACCGCTTCCGAATTCGCTCTCCGCGACGATGCTGCCGCCGAGCATGCTGGCGAGTTGGCGGCAGAGATACAAGCCAAGTCCGGTGCCTTCATAGACGCGGCGCGCGGAGCCGTCCACCTGGCGGAAGGCTTCGAAAAGCTGGGTCATGCTCTCGGGCTTGATGCCGATGCCGGTGTCGGTGACCGAAAGCTCCGCATGCTCCGCGGTGGTGCGGAGGGCGATGAGGACGCGGCCGGTGTCGGTAAATTTGACGGCGTTGTTCACGAGGTTGAGCAGGATCTGGAAGCACTTTTGGCGGTCGCTGTGCAGGACGAGGGCGGGGTCGTCGAGCGCGGTTTCGAGGGCGAGCTTTTTCTGCCCGGCCATGGGCGCGAGGCTCTGCACGACTTCGGCCACGACGTCGGCGATTTTGAAATCCCCGAGGACGAAGTCCATTTTCCCGGACTCGATGCGCGAGAGGTCGAGCAGGTCATTGATGAGGGTGAGCAGGTGGCGCGCGGAGAAATGGACCATGCCGAGCTGCTTCATCTGCTCGGCATTGAGCGGGCCGGCCAGGCCTTGCCGGAGGATGCTGGTGAAGCCGATGATGGAGTTCAGCGGGGTGCGCAGCTCGTGGCTCATGGTGGCGAGGAATTCGGACTTCAGCCGGTCGAGTTCCTTGAGCCGCCCGTTGGCCGCGGCGAGGTCGCGGGTGCGGTCGGCCACTTTGACTTCGAGGCTGGCGTGGGCTTCGCGCAGCGCCTCCTCGGCCACGATGCGCGCCGTGATGTCGATGCCGATGCCGAGCATGCACGGGCGGCCCTCGACCTCGAGGCGCAGGCCGGTGACGTAGTACGGGGTCTCGCGTCCGTCTTTGGAAAGCAGGTGCACCTCGATGTCCGAGGAGCCCTCGGCAAAGCACTTCAGCATGCGGTCGTGGACCACGGCCTTTTCCTCCTCGGGGAAATAGGCGAGCGGATCAAGCGTGGGGATTTCCTCGGCGGTGCGGCCGGTCACGGTCTCAAAGGTTTTGTTCCAGCGCAGGATTTTGCGCCGGGCGTCGTAGAGGTAGAAAATCCCGGGCATCGAATCGACCAGCGTCTGGGTGAATTGCAGCTCGCGGTTCACGCGGTCGGCGCTGGCGTGGCGTTCGGTGATGTCGCGCGAAACGACCAGGATTTTATCCGGCTGCCCCGTGGCGTTGGTGATGACGCTGCTCTCGCTTTCGAGGTAAAGGATGCTGCCGTCCGCGCGGACGAGGCGAAACTCGGCGCGCTGCGCGAGGCGGGTGCGGAGCATCTCGGCGAACTGGCCGCGGATGCGCGGGAGGTCGTCGGGATGCAGGTTGTCAAAGGCCGAGCTGAGGTAGAAGTCCTTGGCCGGAAAATGGCGCGAGTAGGAGCGGCTGGCGTAGAGCCGCCGGCCCTGGAGATCGAGCACGGCGATGAGGTCCGAGACGTGGTCGCTGATGAGCCGGAACATCTCCTGGCTGGCGCGCAGCGCGGACTCGCCCAGCTCGCGCTGCGTGACGTCGTGAAAGATCAGCGCCACGCCCGCGACCGCGCCGGCCGCGTTGCGCACGGGCGTGGCGTAGCCGGTGACGAGATGTTCGAGGCCGTTGCGCGCCACAATGAGGCGCGGGTCGGGCGCGACGATTTTTTTCCCGTCGCGCAGCGCGCGCTCGGCGAGATTTTCCACCGGTTCGCGCGTCTCGCGCCGCAGCGGGCGGAAAACCTGGCCCAGCGCATGGCCGCGCGCCTCGTCTTCCGTCCAGCCCGTGATGACCTGGGCGGTTTCGTTCAGCAGCGTCACGTGGCCGGCGGCGTCGGTCACGATCATGCCGTCGCCGATGCTGCGCAGGGTGGTGGCGAGCCACTGGCCGTGGTTGTGGACGGTGAGCCATTCGCGCTGGAGCCGCCGCGCGCTCCACAGCACGAACGCCACGAGGGCGAGCGTGGCGGCGAGGGCGGAGCCATTGGCGGCGACGATGGCCCGGCCGTCGCCAGCCGTGAGGCGGAGGTTTTTTCCGACGCAATATAAGGTGAGGGCGCCCGCGCCGGCTGTGGCCCCCAACATGGCGGCGACGAGCAGCGGCAGGCCGATCTTTCGCGGCTGGGAAGCGGGTCGCCCGGTCGTCATGCGCGGGCAGGTGTAGCCGGAAGCGCGGGCTCCCGGCAAGCGCGGTGCGCGGGGGCGTTTGGGCCGCCGCCTAGTAGTCCGAGCGCAGCCCGACCGGCGGCGTGCGGCGGGCGCGCATTTTGATATTCAGGATCTCGACGGCGAAGGAGAAGGCCATGGCGAAATAGATGTAGCCTTTCTCGATGTGCTGCCCGCAGCCGTCGGCAATGAGCACCACGCCGACGAGCAGCAGAAAGGACAGGGCCAGCATCTTGATCGTGGGGTGGCGGTTCACGAACGCACTGATCGCGCCGCTGGCCGCGAGCATGACCAGCATGGCCAGGATGACGGCGGCGATCATCACCTGAATGTGCTGCGCGAGGCCCACCGCGGTGACCACGGAATCAATCGAGAACACGATGTCGATGACCACAATCTGCGCGATGACGCTGCCTAGCGTGGCCCCGCCGCCGGCGGACTTGGCGTGGTCTTCGCCCTCCAGGCTGCCGTGGATTTCATGCACGCTTTTCCACAGCAGAAAAAGCCCGCCGCCGAGCATGACGAGGTCCTTGCCCGAGACGGGGTGGGCGAAGACGCGGAAGAGTTCGCCGGTGAGTTTCGTGAGCCAGAAAATGGAGCAGAGCAGGAGGACGCGGGCGATCAGCGCGATCATCAGGCCGAGCGTGCGCGCGCGGCCCTGCTGCGCGGCGGGGAGTTTCCCGGCGAGGATCGAGATGAAGATGATGTTGTCGATGCCGAGGACGATCTCCAGCAGCGTGAGCGTGAGGAGGCTGATCCAAAGGGCGGGGTCGGTGAGAGGCATGCGGAAAAGATTGAGGGCGGAGGGTGGAGGGCGAAAGACGGAAAGCGACTTTTTCTTCCGCCGTCCGCTCTCCGCCTTCATTCTCTCCGCCCATGTCCACGCGCCGTCTTTTTCTCCGCAGCCTCGCCGCGCTCGCCTCCGCGCCTGTGGTTGCGTTGCGGGCGGCGGCAGCGGCGGAGGTGCGGATCGGCGTCGAGCGCGGCGCGTGGGGACAGGCGGGGCCGGCGGACATCGCGAAGGTCGCGGAAGCGGCAGCGGCGGAGCTGTGGCAGTGCTGCGCGCACAGCCGTATCGAGGGCATCCGCATCTACCACCGCACGGATTTTCCGCAGACCGATTTCGGGCGCGGGCCGGACGGGCGCATCGCCATCGGGCTGGCGGCGGAGAATGCGCGCTGGTCGCAGTTTGCGTTTCAGTTTGCGCACGAGTTTTGCCACGCCCTCGTGCAGCACAGCGAGGCGGGCATGCGCGGCTGGCATGAGCCCAAGCACGCGAACCTGTGGTTTGAGGAGGCGCTCTGCGAGACGGCCTCGCTCTTCGCCCTCCGCCGCATGGCCGAGACGTGGAAAACGCGCCCGCCGTATCCAAACTGGCGCGGCTACGCCCCGGCGCTCGCCCGCTACGCTGCCGACCGCCTGGCGCTGCGCGAGCACCAGCTTCCCGCCGGGCAGACCTTCGCCGCGTGGTTTGCGCAAAATGAAAACGCCCTGCGCGCCAACGCCGCCCTGCGCGACAAGGACGTGATTGTGGCCCGGCAGCTCCTGCCGCTGTTCGAGGCCGCGCCGGAAAACTGGGAGGCCGTGACCTTCCTCAATCACGGCCCGCGCGTGAAAGGGAAGCTCTTCGCCCGCAAGCTCGCCGACTGGCAGGCCGCCGCGCCCGCCGCGCACCGCGCCTTCATCGCCCGCGTCGCCGCGGTCTTCGGCGTGGCGCTGTAAAAAACGGCCTTCGCGGGGAAAGTCCGGGTGGAGCACTCGACCCGAGTGCTGTCCCCGGCGACCCGCCGGGGACACCGTGGACGCACCGCTCCGGCTGGGCGCATCCGCAGTTTCACACGCTCACCCATCTGCGCGGCGGGTCGCCGCACAGCGCACTCGGGTCGAGTGCTCCACCCGGAAATTCCTGCGTCGCCCTTTTCCGCAAGCCCGTCCAACATGCCGCCATGCGTCTCCTACTCGCCCTCGCGCTCCTCGCCTCCGCGCCTTTCGCCCGCGCGGTCAATCCCATCCCGCCACCCGGCGTGCCTGTCCCAGAGCCGGATCGCGCCGCGCTGACCGCCGGCGTGGCCGCGCTCGGCAAGGAGATCGACGCGCTGCGCAGCCTGCTCAAAGCCCGCCCCGAAATGCTCGCCCTGCTGCCCGACGTGATGATCTTTCACAAGTCCGTCGATTGGGCGCTGCGCTACGACGAATTCTTCGACCCGAAACACATCGACGCCGCTAGGCAGCAGCTCGACCTCGGCATGCAGCGCGCCAGGGAACTGCGCGACGGCAAGCCCTCGTGGAACTCCGCCACTGGCCTCGTCGTGCGCGGCTACCTTTCCAAAATCGACGGCTCCGTGCAGCCCTACGGCCTCATCGTCCCCGACGACTGGAAGCCCGCCGAGACCACCCCGCGCCGCCTCGATTTCTGGTTCCGCGGGCGCGCGGAAAAATCCACCGAACTCGCCTTCATCGGCGACCGCCTGAAGAACAAGGGCGAGTTCACCCCGCCCGGCGCGTTCGTCCTCCACCCGTTCGGGCGCTACTGCTGCGCGAATAAATTCGCCGGCGAGCGCGACCTTTTCGAGGCGCTGGAAAACGCGCGCACGCACTACCGCATCGATCCGGCGCGGATGAGCGTCCGCGGCTTCTCGATGGGCGGCGCGAGCGCGTGGCAGTTCGGCACGCACTTCGCGGGGCTGTGGGCGGCGGTCGCGCCCGGCGCGGGCTTCGGCGAGACCGCGGAGTTCAACCGTGTCTTCGGCCCCGGCAAGGAGCCGCCGCCGTGGTGGGAGCAGGTGCTCTACCGCTGGTACGACTCCACCGTCTATGCCGCGAACCTCGCCAACACCACCACCGTGGCCTATTCCGGCGAGATCGACGGGCAGAAGCAGGCTGCCGACATCATGCTCCGCTTCGCGGAAAAAGAGGGCCTCACCATCCCGCACATCATCGGCCCGCAGACCGCGCACAAATACCATCCCGACGCGAAGCCGAAGATCGAGGAGATCGTGACGGCGGCAGCGGTGAAAGGGCGCGCACTTGAGCCGAAGAAAGTGCGCTTTACGACTTACACGCTCGTCTATCCGCGCATGGAGTGGGTGAAAGTGACCGGCATGATCAAGGAGTGGGAGCGCGCCGACGTGACGGCTGAGGTGGATGGCGCAAAAATTATGGTGCAGACCCAAAATGTTTCGGCACTGCAACTGACGTCGCCGTTTGAGACCGGTCTTGGCAGCGACCGGATCAAAAGCGCGGTGCTCGACGGTCAGGCCCTCCCCGCGACGTGGACCAAAGCGGGGCTGCAGTTTCATCGCGACGGCACGGCCTGGACCGCTGGGCCGCTCGCCGACAAAGCAGTGACCGGCGCGAAACAACCCGAGATTTGCGGCCCCATCGACCACGCCTTCATGTCGAACTTCCTTTTCGTCCGCCCGACCGGGAAGCCGCTCAACGACAAGGTCGGCGCGTGGACCAAGGCCGAGCTGGAACACGCCACCGGCTTTTGGCGGCGGGTTTTCCGCGGCGATGCGCCGGTCAAAGACGACACCGCGCTGACCGCGGACGACGTGCAGAATTCCAACCTCATCCTCTGGGGAGATCCCGGCAGCAACTCCGCGCTGGCAAAACTCCTCGCCCGCCTCCCGCTGCAATGGACGCGCGACAAACTCACCTTCGCCGGCCAGACCTACGACGCCGCGCACCACGCCCCTGTGCTCATCTTTCCGAACCCGGCGAACCCGTCGAAATACATC
>JANPHJ010000275.1:0-8013 GCA_031424395.1 Chthoniobacter sp. | reverse complement strand
AAACGTGGTCTTGTCGCGGTGAATGACCAGGCCCTGCTGGCCGGCGGCACGGGTGACTTCGTCGATGTGTGGCGTCTCCATGAAGCCGAAGCTGGCGACGATGCGGAAGAATCCTTCCGTGCGGTCGCTCACCTGCGCGCGCTCCTCGGGCGGCACGTAGGGCCGGGCGGAGTCGGGGACGATGGTGAGCAGGATGTTCTGCCGGTGCAGGATTTGGTTGTGCTTGATATTTTTGATGAGCGCGTTGGGCGTGCCTTCGGGATTGCCGGCGAGAAAGACCGCGGTGCCCTGGCTGCGGTGGAGTTTATTCGTCTCGTCGAGCGCGCCAGCGATACTGATGGAGGCGATGAAGTCGTCGAGTGGCATGCCCGGCGGGAGGCGGTCGCGGAGCAAGCTGCGCCCGTCTTTCCAAGTGACCATGACGGTGAAAATCAGGGCGCCAAAGACGAGCGGGAACCAGCCGCCATGCGGAATCTTGAGCGAATTGGCGGCGAGAAAGACGCATTCCAGGGAGCCAAAGAGCACGCAGGTCAGCCCGGCGCGCGGGACGCTCCATTGCCAGACCCGCCGTGCGGCAAAGTAGAAGATGGTGGTCGTGGCCATCATCGTCAGCGTCACCGCGATGCCGTAGGCGTTCGCCAGCGCGGTGCTGCTGCCAAAGCCGATGACGTGCGCGCAGCAACCGATGGCGAGCATGGTGTTGATCTTTGGGATGTAAATTTGTCCGTGCTCGTCTTTCGACGTGTGACAAATCTCCATGCGCGGGATGTAACCCATCTGAATGCCCTGCATGGTGAGCGAATACGCACCCGAGATGAGCGCCTGCGAGGCAATGACCGCGGCCACCGTCGCCAAGGCGACGAGCGGGTAGAGCGCCCAGTCCGGGGCCATGTGAAAGAAAGGGTTCGGGTGCGAGGAAGGGTCGGAAAGTGCGATCGCGCCCTGGCCGAGATAGTTCAGCATGAGCGCGGGGCAGACCAGAAACGTCCAGGCGCGGGCGATGGCCGGCCGCCCGAAATGGCCCAAGTCCGCGTAGAGCGATTCGCCGCCCGTAACCACGAGGAAGACGCCGCCCATGACGAGGAGCGAGGCCTTGCCGTGGTGGGTGAGAAAGTAAAAGCCTTCCAGCGGATTCAGTGATTTCAGCACCGCCGGATTTTTCGTGATCTGGTAGATGCCCAGCACCGCCAACACCGTGAACCAGACGAGCATCACGCGGCCGAACCATTTTCCGAGCGCGCCGGTTCCATGGGACTGAAGGGCAAAGAGGCCGACGAGGACGCCCAGCGTGAGCGGAATGACAAAGCGTTCCACTTTGTCCGTGGCAGTGTTCAGACCCTCCACGGCTGAAATCACCGAGATGGCGGGCGTGATCACCCCATCGCCGTAAAGCAGCGCCGCGCCGGCGATGCCCACGGCGATCATGGCGCCAGCGGTCACGCCCGTGGCTTTCGAGCCGTTGGGAAAAGCGAGCGAGAGCAGGGCGAGGATGCCGCCTTCGCCATGGTTGTCGGCCCGCGTGACGACCGCGATATACTTCACGGTGACGAGGATGATGAGGCTCCAGATGATCAGCGAAAGCACGCCGACGATTTCCCGCTCGGTGCTCAAGCCGTGGTGCAGACACTCTTTGAAGGCGTAGAGCACGCTCGTGCCGATGTCTCCGTATGCGACCCCGAGGGCACCTATGGTTTGGGCGAGAGTGGCGGATTTTCTGGGCTCGTGCATGAGCGCGGCAGACTGCCGGATGGCGGAAAACGCCACAAGTCAATCTCGTCCTCCGCAGATTTGTCCCTCTCCACCGCGGCAAATCCGCATTGCTGGAAAGGGGGCGGCGGTTTAGGCATCGCACGCCCATGAGCCACACCCAGCGATTGATGCGGCAGACTTCCGCGCGGCACTTCGTTGCCGCGCTCGGCGGGCGTTTCCATGTCGCGCTGCCGGTGTGCGCGGGGCTGTATCTCGTAGCGCTGCTGGCAGCGCGGCTGCTCGGGCTGATGCCGGACTGGTTCGCGCCGTGGACGCTGGCGGTGGTGCCCGGCGTGGCGTTGCTTGCGGCGCTGGTGCAGGCGCGGCGCGGTTCGGCGGCGGAGGTGGCGCGGCTCATTGATGCGCGCACGGGCGGCAAGGAGCTGTTTCTCACCGCGGCGCTGCTCGGCGAAGCGCCGGGCGAATTTGCGCCCATCGTCGTGGAGCAGGCGGAGGCTCGGGCGGGAAAAATCCGCGCCGCGCAGGTTGTGCCGTTCCACTGGCAGCGCGGCGCGCGCGACCTCTGCGTGGCGTTGGCGCTGCTTTTCGCCGCGCTCCATTTTCTCCCGCAGCTCGATCCTTTCAAAAAAACCGAGCAGCGCCAGAAGCTCGCGCAACTCGACGAGAAACTGGAGCAGACGAAAAAGGCTACGGCGCTCCGCAGCGCGCAGCTCGCGGAGACGGGCGAGCGCCAGTCCGAGCAGGTGAAGCTCGCGCTGCAGGAACTCGACAAGACCTTTAAGGAAGCGCAGCCGCAGGACCGCGAGGGCAGCCTCAAAAAACTCGGCGAGGAGCAGAAGGAAATCGGCGAGCTGTGGCGCAAGGTGAACAGCGACCTCAAGACACTCGACAAGGCCGCGCAGAACTTCGGCGCCGCTGACCTGAAGAAGATCGAGCAGTGGAAGGAGGAGTTGAAAAAGGGCGACGTGACCGCATTGAAAAAAGAGGTGGCCGACCTCCGCGACCAGCTCCGCACGATCGCCGCGATGCCCGACTCCGCCGAGAAACGCGCCGCGATGGAGAAGGCCATGCAGCAGCTCGGCGATCTCGCGCAGGCCATGAAGCAGGAGATGCACTCGCCGCAAGTCGCCGCCGCGCTCGAACGCGCGCTCCAGCAGCTCGACCTGTCGAAGCTCGGCGACCTGTCGAAGGAAGCCATGAAGTCTGCGCTCGATTCGCTCCAGCTCAGCGAGCAGGAACTCGCGCAGCTTGCGCAGTCGCTCAAGGACGGCAAAGACCTCGAAGAAGCGCTCAAAAGTCTGCAACTGGCGAAGCAGCTCGCGGGGCAGGGGAAGCTCGACGGCAACGATCTCCAAGGCGCGGGCGACATGGCGGATTTTGAGAAGCTCTTCGCCGAAAAAATGGCGCTGCTCGGCGAGGGCGGCCCGCCCGGTGGCGGTGGCGACGGCAAGGGCCCCGGCATCGGAGACGGCGCGAAGCGGCCCGAGGACGAATCGGCGAAGACCGGCTTCAAGACCGAGAAATCCATTTCCCAGCTCACCGGCGGCAAGATGCTCCTCGAATGGCAGACCAAGGAAGTCGGCGAAACCGGCGCGCGCGCCGCCGAATACCGCGAAAGCGTGCAGCGCGTGAAGCAAGGCGTGAGCGAAGCGATCCAGCAGGAGCAAGTGCCCCCCGGCTACCACGAGGCGATCAAGAAATACTTCGACTCGCTGCCGGAAAAACCGGCGGAGAAGGCGGAGAAGTGAGCGCGGTTTTCGATCCGTGACCCGCCGCCGCTCAATCTCCCTGGCCGTCGTCGCCACAGTCGTCCTCGGCTGGTCCTACTACTCGGGCCAAAAGCCGCGCCTCGTCGTCTATTGCGCGCACGATTCCATCTACGCCGAATCCATCCTGCGCGACTTCACCCGTCAGACTGGCATCGCCGTCGCCACGCGCTACGACACCGAGGCCACGAAATCCCTCGGCCTCACCGAACTCCTCGTCCGCGAAAAAGCCGCGCCGCGCTGCGATGTCTTTTGGAACAACGAACTCCTCGGCACCCTCGACTTGCAGGACAAGGGCATCCTTGCGCCGTACCGCGGCCACGGCTGGCAGCGCATCCCTGAGAACTTCAAGGACGCCGACGGCCACTGGACCGGCTTCGCCGCCCGCCTGCGCGTCTGCATCGCGAATGGGAATGTCGCGGATGCCGAGCCAATGGTGCGGCTGAATGTTGGGGTCCTCGCGCTGCTGGATGCCTCCCGCTTCGCCATCGCCAAGCCGCTCTACGGCACCACGCTCACGCATTACGCCGTGCTCTGGCAGCATTGGGGTCGGGAAAAAACGATCGCCTGGCACCGCGAGTGGCGTGTGCGCGGCGTGCGCGAACTCAACGGCAACGCTACCGTGAAAGACGCCGTGGCGCAGGGCGTTTGCGACTTCGGCTACACCGACACCGACGATTTTTTCGAGGCCAAAGACGCCGGTCTGCCCGTCTTCATGCGTCCCGTCGAACTCGAAGAGAGCCGCGCCACCATCTGCATTCCCAACACCGTCGCCATCATCCGCGGCACCCGCCGCGAAACCGACGCGCAACGGCTCGTGGATTTTCTCCTCTCGGCCGAAACCGAACTCGCCCTCGCCCGCTCGAAGTCACGCCAGATTCCGCTTGGCCCGGTGCCTGCGGATCAAGTGCCCGCCGAGGTCCGCGACCTGCAAACATGGGCGCAGCACGCCGCGCCGCTCACCAATCTGCTGTCCGCGCGCAACGAATGTCTCGCGTGGCTGAAATCTGAATACGTCCAATGACGCTGGCCGCGCAGACAGCTGAATCCGCCGCGCGCGCCCTCGCCATCGCCGGCTTCGCCGTCGCGCTCGCCCAGCCGCTCGCCCGTCTCCTCACCCACACGCACGGACGCCGCCGCACCCTCGCGTGGGCGCTGCTGCTCGCGCCGCTGCTCACGCCCGCGCTGCTCGTCAGCTACGCCTATTCGCACCTCGCGCTGCGGCTCATGGCGGTGCCGGGCGGCATCGCCGTGCTCTACGCCGTCGTGCTCGCGCTGAAGCTCACGCCTGTTGCCGCCGTCATCGCGCACTTCGTCCCGCCGGCGCTTTCCGCGGAAGCGGCGCACTGCCACGCGCTCCTCGCGGGGCCGCGCTGGCGGCGATGGATTTTCCGCCTGCGCGGCGCGGGCCGCACGCCGGTGGTCGCGGGCGGCATCGTGTTTCTGCTCGCGTTCACCGACTTCGAGCTGGCGTCGCTGTGGAGTTTGAAAACGTGGACCGTCGCGCTCTTCGACGCGCAGGCCGGCGGCCTCGCGCTCGGCGCGTCGCTGCGCCTCGCCGCGCTGCCGCTCATGGTCGAAACCGCCGCGCTCGCGGGGCTGCTGCGCCGTTCGCGATTGGCCGCCTCACCGCGTGGCGCAGGCTTCCAGCCTGTGGAAGTCCACCGGGCATCCCTGCCCGGCGTGGCTTCGACAGCCAGCGACGGCCACCGAACTTTCACCATTTCCGCTGAGTCAAAACCCCTCTCCATTTTCGCCCGCCGCGCCTGCTCCGCGTATCTCGTCTGCGCCGCACTGCTCGCCTCCGTCGTGCCGCTCGCCCGCATCGTCGGACAGGCCGCCGCCGGCCTCCGCTCCATCGCGGAGAATTTCGTCCTCACCCGCGAACTCGCCGCCTCCACCGCTTTCGCGCTCGGCGCGGCGCTCTGCGCGTGGCCCATCGCCGCATGGATCGCGCGCCGCCGCGGCCTCGCGCTCGCCCTCTGCCTCCCCGGCCTCCTCGGCGCGATGCTCCTCGCGCTTTTCATCCTCACCGCCTTCCAACTTCCGCCCCTCCGCGCCGCCTACGACACCCCGCTCCCGCTGCTCCTCGCGCTCACCCTTTTGCTCCTCCCGCTGGCCGTCCCGCTCCGCTGGCTGCTCGACGCCGCGCGCCGCTCACCCGCCCTGCACCTCGCCCGCCTAGCCGGCGCGCGCCCCGTCATCTGGCACCTCGACACCCGCCGCCGCTGGCTCGCGGCGTGCCTGCTTTTTTGCTGGGGGTATTTCGATTTCACCGCGTCGTCCATCCTCGCGCCCGTCGGCCTCACCCCCGTCTTCGCCCGCCTCCACAATCTCGCCCACTACGGCCAGACCGCCGTCCTCTCCGCGATGCTCCTCGCCGCCGCCGCCGTCCCCGTGCTCGCCCTCCCGCTCAGCGGGCTCGCCGCCCGCTTTTTCGCGGGGCGAAAGTGAACGCGCTTGCGCTGCGTGCGGTTAAGGCAGGGATGCGCCCCGCTTTCATTCCGCGATGACGGCGACGGTGCCTGGCTGGAGCGTCGGGATCAAAGCGAGCAGCCTTGGCACGAGCGGCAGCGTCGCATCCAACTTCGTGCTTCCCCCGGCGAGGACCACGACGGCGATGCGGAGCACGGGAAGATGCTGCTGGAACTGCAGGTTGCGGTCGCCGGTGATGAAAACCTCGAAGCCCTCCGCTTCCATGAGCGCGAGGAGGCGTCCGTTTTTGATCCCGCTCCACCCCATCCGCGCCACGGACGTGCAATCGTGACCCGCGATCGCCCGGCTGAGCCGCCAGTCCAGACATTCATCGAGCAGCAGGCGCACCGGTCACACGGTTTCCAGCATCCGCAGTTTCCCCGCCTCGATGACGGCGAGCACCTGCCCGCGCTGCACCGCGGGAAAGCCTTCGAGGAAGTCCCCTATGGATTCCCCGCCTTCGAGTGAATCAATGAGGTTTTGCAACGGCACCCGCGTGCCTGCAAAGACCGGCGTGCCCCCCATGATTTCCGGGTCGCAGTGAATGATGCCTTTGAGGTCTTCAGCGTTCATGGGCATGAGGATAGCAGTCCTTGCACTTTTGCGCCCGTTGCTTTTTCAGGTGGAAGTCGGCCTGCCTCGACCGCGACCGCCCGCAGTACACGACCGCCCTGCGAAACAGAGTTTCGCTCCCAAGTGCGTGCCCAAACAGAGGTTGGGCACGAGGGGAACGCCCTGCCCCGCGCGCGGTTCGTCGCTCGCAGCTTGGGTACGAGAGAAAAGCACTCATGGATTCTCGGCGGGTTTGGCTTCGCCAGATGTAGCGAGCTTTTGCTCAAGAGCTGCGATGCTCTTTTTCGCCGCTTCCTTTCGATCCTCAACCTTTTTGGCGTTCACCTTTTCATCCAACATCATTTCAATGGCTGCGCGCACTGCCGGGAACGCTTCCAGGCATTCGTCTTCCCCAAGGGCGTGAACTCCCTTGCTCAAAATCCCATACAGCCGTCTGTGCTCAACTAGGAACGGCGGCAAATGACCGGCGAGCATTTGAATCTTGTCATCCATCCTCATTCCTTGAACGCCTCGGCATCCCACCCGGCTTCCGTTTTGGCGACGGCTTCGGCTTCCCCGATCAGCCGCTCGAAAATTCTGCGGAGATAAACGAACGATCCAATCCCAACGCCATGCGCTACCAACCCCCGGCGCGTGACAACTCGGCGTAGTGGGCTTTGTCGAGCACCTTACGGAAGGAGGTCAGGTCTTCTTCGCAAAGGTCCGCTGCCGACGGTGATTGGCCAATCTTCGACAGCTTTCTCGCCTCAATCCGAAACACGAAAAACGCCTCGTGGTTGGCGTCGCGAGTGCAGACAAATTTTCGTTCGAAAACGTAGTTCGCAGTGACACTAGGACCGGGGTGAGCACCCGCCTTTAGAGTCATGAAAACCGTTGATCGCTGGCAGTGAATGCAGAAAAAATCGAACGAAGCCGGCAAGTAAAACATTTGGTGCAGCTGCGACGCATGCCGATCTTCAATGCTGTATTCCGCATACAAGGGAACGCGCAGACAGAAATCCGCGAATGATGGAAGTGGAGTTACGGGTGAAGGCGTAGGCGGCACCGGCCTGCGGGGAACTTGTATTGGTAGCGGGTTGCTCACCTGCCGATTGAACGCGCGCAGCTTTTCAAACCCAAATAAAAAGCCGCCGACTCAGGTGGGTAATAGGCGGCGATAGCGAAAAAACCTCGAATGAACGGCGTGCCGCCTACCGCTTGGCCCCGCTGACGGGGCTGAAGGCGCTACGCGCGCGCTGCTGGCGCGGTGCGAAGCGGGGGCTTGAAGGGGACGACCTGCTAAGCGGGGAGGGGATCAATCTTTTCCCCTCGTGCCCAAGCAGCTGGCATGGGCACGGATGCGCCGGGCGGGCGGTTCCGCAGTTGACCGGCGCGGGGTGTTTCGCCTCCATGCACGTCGAACATGGCTTACACCCTGCTCTGGACTCTCGAAGCCGTTGCGCTCGCGCCGGGGCGGCTGCGTGGGGTGACGCTGGAGATTCGCGCCGGG
>JANPHJ010000274.1:0-18791 GCA_031424395.1 Chthoniobacter sp. | reverse complement strand
ACACCATGTCCGACCGGTTGGCCCGGTTTATCAGCGAGGAGGTGTTCGCGGCAGTGCTGGCCAATGCGGAAATCAAGGCGGCCTATCCGAAGCTCGCTTTCACGCAAAATCCGTGGGGGCACGCGGTGATGGGCTGCAGTTCCGGCGGCGCGGCGGCGTTGAGCATGGGTTGGTTCCGGCCGGACTTATTCCGTCGGATCATCGCCTACTCCGGCACGTTTGTAGATCAGCAGGACGACGACGCCGCGGACGAGGCGAAGTATCCGCTCGGCGCTTGGGAATACCACTCCGGCATGAAACTCATCGAGACCACGCCGCCCAAGCCGCTGCGCATCTTCACCCATTGTTCGGAAAACGATCTGCGCTCCAAAGACGCCGAGGACACCCATCACAACTGGGTCATGGCCGGCGAACGCACCGCGGCCGCCCTGAAAGCCAAGGGCTATCATCAGCGCTTTGTTTTCAGCAAAGCGACCGGGCACTGCGATGGCAAAGTCTTCAACCTAACGCTGGCCGATACCCTCGTCTGGCTCTGGCGCGGCTATCACGGCCAGTGAGGCTCACTTCCGATCCGCCGTTCACTGGCCGATGAGGAAGATCACGAACTCCTTACGCTTCGCGCCCAGCGAGGTCCAGGGCTTATTCGGGGCGCTGGTTTTAACTGTGGGTACGTTCAGGGCGCGGGTAGGTCGCGGACGGGTTTGCCGAAGACCCACGCGAGGCCGCGGACGAGGCGCTCGGGGAGATGGTCGCCGTGGTGGCCGGGGGATTCGTAGAAAGTAGCGGGCGCGGCGCGTGGGCGGAGGATTTCGTGGATTTTGCGGGCGCCGATGTTTGCGCCGAATTCGTCGTGCTCGGCACCGTCGAGATAGACGCGCTGGGTGGGCGCGAAGGCGTCGGCGCGGCGGCGGACGAGGGTGAGGGGATCGAGATCGAGCCAGCGTTGCCAGGCGTCGGCGCGCCAGCGGCCTTGGTCGTCGTAGAGCCATTCGAAGCGGCCGGGCTGGCCGGTGGTGGGCGCGTAGTTGGCGCACAGGCCCATGATTAGCCGGGCGAGGCCGTCGTCCGGCAGGCGCGCGTTGTCGGCAGGAGCCATCGCGGCGTCGAGTTGCGCGCGGGTCACGGCGCGGACGGCGGGCTGCTCGACGAGCGGGCGGTGGGTGGTGGCGAAATCGCTGTCGGGTGAGAGGGCGACCACGGCGGCGAAGTCCGCGGGGCGATTCATGGCGAGCAGCAGCGCGCCGTACGCGCCGCTGGAGTGTCCCGCGATGACGCACGCGGCGCGTCCGCCTTTCACCACAGCGTAGCGCGCGCGGAGGGCGGGGACGATTTCCTCCGCGACGTAGTCGGCGTAGCGCCCGGTGGCGGTGGAATTGAGGAACTGGCTGCCGCCAAAACGCGAACGCCCATCGACTACGGCGAGGCGCAGCGCGAGGCCGTCGGCGGCGAGGCGGTCGATCACGGTGCTGAACCAGCCGGCTTTGCCCTGCGCGATGGCGTCCTCGGATGAGCCGCCCCAGCCGGGCAGATAAACGACGAGCGGCAGTGGCGCATGGGCATCCGCGCCGTCGGGAAGAAACACGGCCACGCGGCGGGTGGTAGGATCGCCGAGCGGATTGCCACGCAGTGTCGCGCCGGGCACCTCGAAGACCTCAAACTGCGCGGCGTGCAGCTCGATCGCGAGGAGGCCGGCGAGCAGGCGCAGCCAGCTCACGCGAGCAGCGCTTTCACCACATCGCCGGACACGTCGGTGAGGCGGTAGTCGCGGCCTTCGTGGCGGAAGGTCATGCGCTTGTGATCCACGCCGAGGCGCTGGAGGAGGGTGGCGTGGAGATCATGCACATGCACGGGATCGCGGACGATATTGTAGCCGAAATCGTCCGTCTCGCCGTGGACGTAGCCGCGCTTCACGCCGCCGCCGGCCATCCACATGGTGAAGCAGCGCGGGTGGTGGTCGCGGCCGAAATTGTCCGGCTTGATGTCGCCCTGCGAGTAGGCCGTGCGGCCAAATTCGCCGCCCCAGATGACCAGCGTGTCGTCGAGCAGACCTCGCTGTTTCAAATCCGTGATGAGCGCCGCCGCGCCTTGGTCGGTCTCCAGACATTTTTGCCGCAGGCCCGCGGGCAGGCCGCCGTGGTGATCCCAGTCGCGATGACAAAGCTGGATGAAGCGCACGTCGCGCTCGGCGAGGCGGCGGGCGAGGAGGCAGTTGTTGGCAAAGCTCGGCTTGCCCGGCGTCGCGCCGTAGAGGTCGAGCACCTCTTTGGGTTCCTTCGAGAGGTCGGTCAGCTCGGGCACGCTGGTCTGCATGCGAAAAGCCAGCTCGTAGTTTTCGATCTGCGCGGTGATTGCCGGGTCGCCGAGGTCGGCGAGCGCGGTGCGGTTGAGTTCGTTGGTCGCGTCGAGGAGCTGGCGGCGCGTGGTGGCGCTGATGCCGGGCGGGTTTGACGTGAAAAGGACGGGGTCGCCCGCATTGCGAAACTGCACGCCGCCGTACTGCGCGGGCAGAAAGCCGGGACCCCAGTAGCGCGTCTGCAAAGTCTGCCCGCCGCCGCCGCTGGTCAGCACGACGAAGCTTGGCAGGTCGCGGTTGCCGCTGCCCAGCCCGTAGGCGAGCCACGCGCCCATCGTCGGGCGGCCGGGCTGCTGGCTGCCGCTGGCGAAAAAAGTGACGGCGGGATCGTGGTTGATCGGGTCGGTGAAAACCGAGCGCACGAAGGTGCAGTCGTCGGCGATCTTTGCGAGGTTTGGCAGCAGCTCCGAGATGTCCATGCCGGCCTGCCCGTATTTCGCGAACTTAAACGGCGAGCCCACGCACAGCAGATTTTTCTGCCCGCTCGTCATGGTGGTGATGCGCTGGCCCTTGCGCACGCTGTCCGGCAGATCCTTGCCGGTCATCTCGGTCAGCTTCGGCTTCGGGTCGAAGAGATCGAGATGCGACGGCGCACCCGACATGAAGAGGTAGATGATCCGCTTCGCTTTCGGCGCAAAATGCAAATGCTGCAACGCCCCCGGCACCGCCGCGCCTGTGCCCGGCTCCATGCCGAAAAGCCCCGGGCGCAGCAGCGATGAGAGCGCCAGCGCGCCAAGGCCGGTAGTGCTCTGCCGGAGAAAGGTGCGGCGGGTGAGCGCGGCGTGGAAGTCGTAGGCGGAGGGCATAGCGTAAAATAGGTAACGGGAGAGATGCCGCCAGCGGGGGAAATCTTAGTTGTGGCCATGCCGCTGCGGCGTCAGGGCGCGGCGAGGCAGTAGAGGAATTTTTCGCCGCGGAGGTAGAATTCTTTTCCCACGAGCGCAGGGGAGGCGCTGAAGCGGTCGTCGAGCTTGTTCCCGGCGAGGATGGCGTTTTCACGGCTGTGCTCGAGGACGGTGGTGTGGCCGTCGCGGGCGGTAACGTACAGGCGTCCGGCGGCGGCGATGGGCGATGAAAATATGAAGTCGCGGATGCCGGGGAGGCGGAGCGGTTCGTTGCGCGGTGCGCCGGTGGCGGGGTCGAGGCGGAGGAGGATGTTTTGGTTGTGGCGGAGAAAGTAGAGGGTGTCGCCGCAGACGAGCGGGGAGGAGACGTAAGGGGTGAGGCGGTGCATTTGCCAGACGACGTGGTCGGTGCCGTTGAGGTCGCCTTTCGCGCCGGCGATGCGGATGGCGAGCATGGCCTGGCGGTCGTAGCTGGTGCCGGCGATGAGGAGGCCGGCGGCGAAGACGGGCGAGGAGACGACGTTGTCGGTGAGGCCGGCGCACTCCCAAAGCTGCGCGCCGGTGGCGAGGTCGTAGCCGCGGATGCGCTTCGTGGCGCTGACGACGACCTGGGCGCGGCCTTCGCTTTCGACGATGAGCGGGGTGGACCAGGAGGTCTTTTCGTCGCGCGCAATTTTCCAGCGTTCTTTGCCGGTCGCTTTGTCGAAGGCGTAGAGGAAGGAGTCGCCCTCGTGGTCCCAGCAGACGATGAGGGTGTCGCCGTGGAGGACGGGGGAGCTGCCTTCGCCGTGGGCGTGGAGGGTGTGCATTTGGCCGAGGTCTTTTTGCCAAAGCACCGCGCCTTTCAAATCGAGGCAGTAAAGCCCGCGGGAGCCGAAGAAGGCGTAGAGCCGCTCGCCGTCCGTGGTGGGCGAATTCGAGGCGAGGCTGCCGGTGACGTGGCCGCCTTCGTGGGGGAATTCCTCCCGGACGACTTTGCTCCACGCGATGCGGCCGTCTTTGCGGTCGATGGCGAGGACGGTGAACTGGTGGCGGTGGGTGACGGGGACGCTGTCATGAACGCCGGGCGCGGTGTCATAGACGGGCGGGAGGTCTTCGCCCACTGGGACGGCGGCGGTGAGGTAAAGGCGGTCGCCGAAGACAATTGGCGAGGAGTGGCCCTGGCCGGGGAGGGGGATTTTCCAGCGCACGTTTTTCTGCTCGCTCCACTCGACCGGCGGGTCAGCGTGCGGGGCGAAGCCGTTCGCCTGCGGCCCACGCCATTGCGCCCAGGCGTGGTCTAGGTCGGGCGCGGGCTTTTCCGCGGCAGCGGCTCCGGCGAGAAAACAGCCGAGCGCGGCGAGCAGTGGCAGCGGCGCACGCATAAGGGCGCGCGGGGCTTAGCCGAGGAAGAGTTTGTCGGTGCGTTCGGCGAGGAACTTGAGGCGCGCGGCGTCGCCGCCGGGGACTTCGAGGATGCCCCAGCCGTGGTAGCCGATATCGTCGAGCGCGCGCATGACGGCGGGCCAGTCGTTGTCGCCCTCGCCCAACTCGGCGTTGAAGCCTTTCCACAGGCCGGCGTCGTCGCGCTTTTTGCGGCTGAATTCCTTGATGTGCAAATTCAGCACGCGCGGGCCGAGGATGCGCAGCCACTGCTCGGGCCAGCCGAAGTTGATGATATTGCCGATGTCGAAATGCCAGCCGACCCACGGGCTGCCGATTTCATCGACGTAGCGCGCGGCCTCGAGCGGGCTGAGGAGGAACTGGTTCCAGACGTTCTCGATGGCGATGCGGCATTTCGCTTTTTCGGCGAAAGGCACGGCCTGTTTGATGAGGTCTTGCGAGCGCGTGTAGGCGTCGGCGTAGGAAACCTCTTTGCTCACTACAGCGGGGACAAGGAGCAGGCGCTCGCAGCCGAGTTCGCCGGATTCCTGGAGCGCCAGCTTGAGGCCGTTGAAGCCTTGCTCGCGGACTTTGGGGTCGGCGGCGCTGAGCGGTTTGCCCCAGTGCACGGAGTCGATGACGCCGGCGACGGGGAGGCCGGTGGTGGCGCTGGCCTTGATGAGTTCGTCGAGCGGGATGGCGTCGGGCCGGTTCAGCTCCACGCCGTCGAAACCCGCGTCCTGGATCATCTTGAAACGGTCGGCCACGGAGGCGCCGTCGGCTTTGACCATGCCGAGGTTCACGGCTTTTTTGAGCGCACGCTTTTTCGGCGGCGCGTCAGCGGCGGCTGAGGCGAGTGGTGAGAGCATGGCGGTGGCGAAGGTCGCTGCGCCCGCTTGGATAAAGGCTTTGCGGGTCATGGGGCGAGAGGTTTTTGAATTGAGCCAAAGGTGTTCTTTACCGCAGAGGCGCAGAGGTGAATGAGAGGAACGCAGAGGAACAAAAAGCCCTCTGCGTCTCTGCGGTCGAAAGCCGGCAACATGGCTAAATGAGCTTCGTCCGGCCGGGCATGGCGACGGGCGGCGTGGGCAGCGTCATCTTCCAGTCGAGCGGCGCCGCGGGGCGGAGGTCTTCCTTCGAGTCCACGGCGTCGTCCCACGACACGACCTGGCCGGTGTAGCCGGCCATGCGGCCGAGGATGCCGGTCATGGTGCTGTGCGCGAGTTTCTCGCCGAGGTTCAGCGGCTGGCCGGCGCGGATGGAGGCGAAGAAAGCGTCGTGCTCGTTCTGATACATGTCGGGCCGCGGGCCGTCGTATTTCCACTCGGTGCCGTCGATGAGTTTGTAGCCCTGGCTTTTGAAAGCGACGATTTCGCCGGTGCCTTTGGTGCCGAAGATTTTCTCGCTGCTCTGGCTCCAGGTGCCCTGCTGCTGGCGGCAGAAAATGGTGCCCATGCGTCCGCCTTCAAACTCATAGCCGACCGCGAAGTGGTCGAAGATGTGGCCGAACTTATCCTCAGTGCGCTGCTGCCGCCCAGCCACCGACCAGGCGCGGACGGGCGTGGCGTCGTTGAAAGCCCACAGCATTTTGTCCACCGAATGAATGGCCTGCTCGACGAGGTGGTCGCCGGAGAGCCAAGTGTAGTAGAGCCAGTTGCGGAGCTGGTATTCGAGGTCGGTCCAGCCTTCCTTGCGCTCTTTCACCCACGGCGAGCCGCCCATGTAGGAGCCATAGACGGCGCGCACGTCGCCGATTTCGCCGGCCTGCACGCGCTTGAAAAACTCGCGTTCGCCATTGGCGAAGCGGTAGCAGAAGCCGGAGAGCAGCCCGAGGTTTTTGGCCTTCGCCGCAGCGGTGGCGGCGAGGAAACGCTTCACGCCCGGCGCATCGGTGGCGCAGGGTTTTTCGCAAAAGGTGTGCTTGCCGGCCTCGACGCACTTTTGCAGATGCTCGGGGCGGAAGCCGGGGGGCGTGGTGAGCAGGACGACGTCGAGATCTTTGATCGCGCAGATTTTGTCGATGGCATCGAGGCCCACGAATTTTTGCGCGTCCTCGACCTGCACGCGCGCGCCGCTTTCGCCGGCCTTGAGGTTTTTGTAGGCGACGTCGAGGCGGTCGGAGAAGGCGTCGCCCATCGCCACGAGCTGCACGTAGTTGTCGGCCTTGAGCGCCTGCTCGGCCGCGCCGGAGCCGCGTCCGCCGCAGCCGACGAGGGCGATTTTGATGGGCTTGTCCGCCGCGGGCGCGCCGCGTCCGATCATGGGAAAGCCGGCGACCGAGGTGGCGGCGAGCGCGGCGGTCGAGCGGGTGAGGAAGGTGCGGCGGTTGAGGGCGGGATTGTTGGGGTTGGTCATGGTGGGATGGGGTTGTTAGTTGGCGGCGGGATGATTAACCGCAGAGGTGCCGAGGGAAGTGAGAGGTTCGCAGAGGGAAAAATATCCCTCTGCGTTCCTCTCTAAAATCTCTGCGGCTCTCGGTAAAATGACTTTCGTGCATCTATCAAAGTTTTTTGATGAGCACGTTGCGGAAGGCGACGGGATCGTTGTGCCCCGCGAAGCCGAAGAAGCCGCTGGCGCGGTCTTTGCCGGGATGCGGGTGCGCGGCCATGAACATCTCCGGCGTGACCTTGCTCACGTCAGCGCTGTTGATGACGCTGCCGTTCAGCTCCACGCGGATCGTGGGGCCTTTGACGGTCACTTCGTAAAAGTTCCACTCGCCCGGCGGCCGCACGTAGCCGCGCTGCGCGGCGACCTGGCCATAGACGGAGCCGCAGTATTGGCGCGGGTCGAGCTTGGCGTACTGCGCGGCATCGTCGTCGAGCACCTGCAACTCGCACATGCCGTCGTAGGCCGTGTCGCCGGTGCCGGGATAACGGATGGCGAGGCCGTTGTTGCCCCCCGGCGGGAGCTTGAATTCCACGCGCACCACGAAGTCGGTGAGTTCGTCCTTCGCGTAAATCGTCCCGCCCTTGCCCGCCTGGCAGACGATCGCGCCGTCCTTGATTTCATACTGGTCCACCGGCCCGCCCCAGCCCTCGAAGTCCTTCCCATTCCACACCGCTTTGAAGCCCTCGGTGCCCTTGCTTGCGAGAATTTTGTTCGCCTCGTCCGCGCCGATTTCGCGCAGGAAAATATTCCGCCAGCGGATTTCGCCGCCGTGCGTTTGCAGCTCGACCGGCCCACGGCGCGGCACCGGCGTCTTGCGGTCGTAGTAGTTTTCCAGCAGCGCGTGATCGACCACCATCTGGTCATTCAGCCACACGCTCACCCGCGCGCCCACCATCACGATGCGGAATTTGTTCCACTCGCCAAACGGCTTGTCCGCCAGCACCAGCGGGTCTTTGCCCGGCGCTCCCGCCGAGTTGTTCCAAAGCCCGCCCGAGCCCTTGTCCTGGCCGAGCTTGCGCGGGTCGCCCTTTGTCGCATCCCAAATCTGCACCTGCGGCACCCCGCGCAGATAGATGCCCGAGTCCGCGTCAGCCACCGTCTTGTATTCCACGAGCAGTTCGAAATCGCCGTAGTCCTTTTCCGTCGTCGCATACGCGCCAAAGCCGTCGTTCACCAGCTCGCCGTTTTCGCCGTACCAATGCGGCTTCCCGGTCTTCGCGTTCACCTCCGTCATGGTCTTCGTCCACTTTTCCAAAATGCCCGCGCGAATCTCCGGCGGCGCCTCCAGCACCTTGCGATGGTCGAAGGTATCGCCGCCGCGCCAGCCGGTGAGATCCTGGCCATTGAACAGCGCGGTGAAGCCCGCGGGCGGGGCCGTCTGCGCGTGGGCGGAGGCGAGAGAGAGAAGGGCGAAGGCGCAGGCGCGGAGGGAGAGTTTCATGGAGGAAATGGAGCTAATCGGTTTAGTTAAGTTCGTCAATCGTGGTGCGGGAAATGTCTTTGGCGTGATCTTCTGAAAACAGTCCTCCGCGAGCCCACAAATTTCGCACAGGCCGCGTCGAGCGCCTGCGCCGCACCCGCGGTGGCCAAGGCCACCCCGCGGACGAGCGGCGGTGAGCAGGAGGGGGCTTTTCATCAGGAGCGCGAGCCTGCATGGGCGGCGGAGCGATGACAATGACGGTTCCGGGACGAAAAATAGAGGAACAGGCACAATGGAACTGCTGGCATTTCCGCGGCGCATCGGGCGGTGTAAGGATGGTCGCGCTCGCAGGTTCGTTCCCGTCGAGAAATCCATCAACTCATGCCACACCAAGATCATCACCCCACGTCCGCCGACGGTGCCGCGGCGGCTCACGGCTGCTGCGGTGCTCAGGAGCATCATCACCACGCGGCCGTGAAGCCGCCGGCGGCGGCGAAATACTTTTGCCCGATGTGCCCTGGCGTGGAGTCAGACCAGCCGGGCGGGTGTCCGAAATGCGGCATGGCGCTGGAGCGCAACCCGGCGTGGAAGGCTGATGCGCAGACGATTTACACCTGCCCAATGCACCCGGAGGTCGAGCAGGATCATCCGGGCGCGTGCCCGAAGTGCGGCATGGCTTTGGAGCCGAAGACGGTGAGCGCCGCGCCGGAAGACGACGGCGAACTGCGCGACATGACGCGGCGGTTTTGGCTGGGCGCGGCGCTCGCGCTGCCGCTGCTGGCGGTGGCGATGGGCGGGATGCTGCCGGGCGTGCCGGCGTGGCTGGAGGGCGCGGTGGCGCGCTGGGCGCAACTCGCGCTGGCCGCGCCGGTGGTGCTGTGGGCGGGTGCGCCGCTGCTGGCGCGCGGGTGGCGGTCGCTGCGCACGGGGCACTGGAATATGTTCACGCTCATCGCGCTCGGGGTGGGCACGGCTTTTGGTTACAGCGTGGCGGCCCTCTTCGCGCCGGGGCTTTTTCCGCATGCGCTGCGGCATGGCGGCGGGGTGGCGCTGTACTTTGAAAGCGCGGCGGTCATCGTGGTGCTGGTGCTCCTCGGGCAGGTGCTGGAGCTGCGCGCGCGGCAGCGCACCGGCGGCGCGCTGCGGGCGCTGCTCGACCTCGCGCCCGCGACGGCTCGCGTGGTCGCGGGCGAGGAGGAGCGCACCGTACCTCTCGCGGAAGTCGCCGCGGGCGCGCTGCTCCGCGTGCGGCCCGGCGAGAAGGTGCCGGTCGATGGCGCGCTCATCGAGGGCCACTCGGCAGTCGATGAATCCATGCTCACCGGCGAGCCGCTGCCCGTGGAAAAAAACGCGGGCGATGCCGTGACCGGCGGCACGCTCAATGGCACCGGCAGTTTCCTCATGCGCGCCGAGCGCGTGGGCGCGGAGACCATGCTCGCGCGCATCGTGGCGATGGTCGCCGAGGCGCAGCGCAGCCGCGCGCCCATCCAGGCGCTGGCGGACAAAGTCGCGGGCTGGTTCGTACCGGCGGTGCTCGGCGCGGCGGCGGTCACGTTTGCGCTGTGGCTGGGGCTCGGGCCGGAGCCGCGGCTGGCCTATGCCATCGCCAATGCCGTCGCCGTCCTCATCATCGCGTGTCCGTGCGCACTGGGGCTGGCCACGCCCATGTCCATTATGGTCGGCGTCGGGCGCGGGGCGCAAAATGGCGTGCTGGTGAAAAGCGCGGAGGCGCTGGAGCGGCTGGAAAAAGCGACCGTCATCGTCGTCGATAAAACCGGCACGCTGACCGAGGGCAAACCGCGCTATGAGCAGTGCGTAACGGTGAATGGCTTCAGCGAGGATGACGTGCTCGGCCCCGCCGCTGCCGTGGAGCAGGGGAGCGAGCATCCGCTGGCGGCGGCCTTGATCGCCGGGGCGCGCGAGCGCGGCCTGCTCCGGCGCACCGCCACCGCTTTCCAATCCACGACCGGCGGCGGCGTGAGCGCGGTGGTCAATGGCGGCACCGTGCTCGTGGGCAGCCCCGCCTTTCTCCAGCAGCACGGCATCGCCGGCACGGAGGCGCTGACCCGCGCCGCCGAGCCGCTCCAGGAGCAGGGGCAGACCGTGGTCTTCGTCGCCCTCGGCGGGCATGCCGCGGGTTTGCTCGCCGTCGCCGACCCCATCCGCGCTTCCACGCCCGAGGCCATCCGCGCCCTCCACGCGCTCGGTTTGAAAATCGAGATGCTCACCGGCGACAATGCCCACACCGCCCAGGCCGTGGCCCGCACCCTCGGCCTCGACCGCGTGCAGGCTGGCACCGCCCCTGCGGACAAGGCCGCGCGCATCGCCGAGTTGCGCCGCACCGGTGCGGTCGTCGCCATGGCCGGCGACGGCATCAATGACGCCCCCGCGCTCGCCGCCGCCGACGTGGGCATAGCGATGGGCACCGGCACCGACGTAGCCATCGAGAGCGCCGGGCTCACGCTGCTCCACGGCGACCTGCGCGGCCTCGTGCGCGCGGTGGTGCTCAGCCGCGCCGTCATGCGGAATATCCGGCAAAACCTTGTCTTCGCCTTTCTCTACAACGCCCTCGGCATCCCGCTCGCGGCGGGCCTGCTCTACCCGTGGTTCGGCGTCCTGCTCAGCCCCATGATCGCCGGCGCGGCCATGAGCCTCAGCTCCGTCTCCGTCATCACCAACGCGCTGCGCCTGCGCACCGTCCGCCTCGGATGAACGGCTTTCCCTTTGGCAAAAGCGCCGCCGTGTGCGAAGGACGGGGAGCCACTGCCCGCCCCATGTTTGCCCGCGCCTTCCTCATCCTCTCGCTCGTCCTGAGCCTGCTGTTCAGTCCGCAGGCCGGCGCGGCGGCGGATGTGCGGCTGGCGAAAATGCCCGGCTGTGTCGCGATGGTCTGCGTGAAACCGTGCTGCGCGAGCATGGTCTGCTGCGCCGCGCAGCCGCAGCGCGAATCGGCTCCCAAGCAAGCGCCCGCGCCCTCCCGCGGCGGAGTCGAGCTGGCGCTCATCGCCGCGCGCCCCGTCGCTTTTCTCTACGCGCTCCCCGCGCCGCAGCGCTGCTTCGTCATGCGGGACGAAGCCCTCACGGCGCACACGCTGCCGCTGCTGGCGGCCACCTGCATCCGGCTGATCTGAGTCCCCGGCGTCCCCAGGCGAAGTGTGCCCCCGGCACACCCTCACCCGCGATGTCCACGACTCAGACTCATGAAAACTCCATCCGCATTTCTCTGTCCATTTTTACTGGCTCTCGCCGCAAGCGCGGAGCCGCCTGAAAAACCCCAAGCCGCCCCGCCGCTGACGCTTTCCGCCGCGACGCAGACGGCGCTCGCCCGCAACCGCTCGATCAAGGAAGCCCGCGCGAAGTGGGAATCCATGAAGGCGCGCGTGCCGCAGGCGGCGGCGTGGGATGATTTGAAAATCAGCGCCAGCACGCGGCTCGGGCGCCTCGTGGACATTGCGCCGAACGGGTTCACCGACCAGATGCTCAGCGTCGAGCAGATGATCCCGGTCTCCGGCAAAAACCAAAGCCGCGCGCGCATCGCGGCGGCGGAGGCGCTCGGGGGTTTGGAGGAGCTGCGGCGCAAGGAAATCGACGTGGTGATGAAAGTGCGCACCGCCTACATCCGGCTCGCCAACGGATACGCGCAACTGGAACTGAGTCGCGCCAACGCCAGTTCGCTCCATCAGACGCTCGACATCAGCCGGGCGAAATTTGAGGTGGGAGGCCAGACCCAGGCCGCGGTGCTGACGGCGGAAAATGAAGTGACGCGGATCGAGGAAAACCGGCGCGACCTCGAGCGGAGCATTTCCGACGAGGAGACGCAGTTGAAAGTGCTGATGAACCGCGACGCCTTTGCCCCGCTGGGCCGGCCCGCGAGCGACCTGCCAAACCAGGCGTCCGTTTCTACCGAGCGGCTGCGCAGCCTGCTGCTCAGCAACCGTCCGGAATTGCGCATGGCGCAGACGAACATCGCCGCCGCCAAGGCGAAGGTGGAGCTGGCGAAGCGCGAGTGGATTCCCGACCCGATGGTGAGCGTGCAGGCGCAGCGCTACAACGAAGCCGCGCAAGCCGTGAGCGAAGTGGGCGCGGGCATTTCGTTCAGCGTGCCGTGGCTGAATGGGAAAAAATACCGCGCCGAAGAACGCGAGGCGCAGACCGCGGCGGACGCCGCGCAGCACGCGCTCGAAGGCGCGCAGACCGAAGCGCTGGGCCTGCTGCGCGACCAGCTCATGAAGATCGAAACCTTCCAGCACCACATCGAACTTTTCCGCGACCGGCTCATCCCGACGGCGCGGCAGACCGTCGAGGCGAACCGCGCCGGCTACCAAGGCGACAAGACCAGCTTCCTCGAGCTCGTGACCGCGCAGCGCAGTCTGCGCGAAGTCGAGTCGGTACGCCGCCAGCACCTGACCGACTACCAGACGGCGCTCGCCGAACTGGAGGGGCTCGTCGGCGCTGACCTCCACCTATTCTCCCCGGCTCAGGAAACCTCGAAACGAAAAACCAAATGACCAAGGGAAAACTCATCCGCTATTTCACCATCCTCGCCCTGCTGCCCGGCTTCGTGTGGGGACTGGCGGGCTGCTTCAAAACGGGCGGCAGCGCTGGGAAGGATCCGAACGTCGATTACTACACCTGCACGATGCACCCCTCGGTGAAGTCGCAGGACGAGAAAGCCAAGTGCCCGATCTGCTCGATGGACCTCGTGCCCGTGCTGAAGAAAGGTGCGGACGCCGCCGGTCACGAACATCAGCACGGCGCGGTGGCGATGGGCGACGCGAAGACGGCCGCCGGCCCGGTGTTCAGCGAATTCAGCGTGCCCGTGGAGCGCCAGCAGCAGATCGGCGTGACCTACGCGGGGGCGGAGAGGAAGCCGCTGCATCACACCATCCGCGCGGTCGGCATGGTCGTCCCGGACCGTTCACGGCAGTGGAGTTTCGTCGCGCGCGTGGAGGGCTATGTGCAAAAACTCTACGTCACTTCGCCCGGCGAACTGGTCGCGGAAGGCGCGCCCCTGCTCACGATCTACAGCCCCGAGCTGCTCACCGCGGAGCGCGAATTTGTGAACCTGCTCGACTCCCGCGACCGCGCCGCGAGCCCCGACGGCCGCGCGAGCAGTGACCGCCTTTTGGAGTCCGCGCGCCGCCGCCTGGAGCAATGGAACATCACCGCGCCGCAAATCGCGGAGCTGGAGAAAGCGCGCAAGCCGTCCGAGTTTCTCACGCTCAATTCTCCCTTCAAAGGCGTGGTGCAGGAGGTGCCTGTGGATCAGGGGCGCAAGGTCATGACCGGCGACCCGCTCGTCACCGTGGCCGATCTTTCGCTCGCGTGGGTGTGGGTCGAATTTTACGAGAACGAACTCCCGATGATCGCCAAAGGCCAGAAGGTGCAGCTCACGGCGAAGTCGTATCCGGGCCAGACTTTCGAGGGCGAGGTCAGCCTCATCAATCCGTTCCTCAACGAGATGAAGCGCACGGCCAGCGTGCGCATCGACATCCCCAACGCCGGTCTCAAGCTGCGCCCCGGCATGTATGTGAATGCCGAGCTGGCGATGGACATGGGTGAGGGGCTCACCATCCCCGTCAGCGCGATCATGCCGACGGGTTCGCGCTCGCTCGTTTTCGTGGACAAAGGCGAGGGCAAGCTGGAGCCGCGACCCGTGCAGCTCGGCGGCAAATACGGCGACATCTACGAAGTGCAGAGCGGCTTGCAGGCCGGCGAACGCGTGGTTGCGAGCGCAAACTTTCTCATCGACGCCGAATCGAAAGTGCAGGGCGCGGTGAAATCATTTGAGGAGCCACCGGTCGCGGAGGCGAAGCCGTGATCGAGCGCATTATTGAGGCGAGCGCGCGGAACAAATTCCTCGTCTTCATCTTCGCGATCTTTGGCATCGCCGCCGGGCTTTACGCGCTGCGGCAGACGCCGCTGGATGCGATCCCCGATCTCAGCGATGTGCAGGTCATCGTCTATACGGATTGGGAAGGACGCTCGCCCGATCTCGTCGAGGATCAGATCACGTATCCCATTTCCACGCGCTTTATCGCCGCGCCGAAGGTGAAGTTCGTGCGCGGGGAGTCGATGTTTGGGAAGTCGTTCGTCTATGTGATTTTCGAGGACGGCACGGACATCTACTGGGCGCGTTCGCGCGTGATCGAATACCTCAACTCGGTGCGCGGCTCGCTGCCCGAAGGGGTGAATCCGGTCATCGGCCCCGACGCGACGGGCGTGGGCTGGGTCTATGAATACGCGCTCGTCGATGACACGGGGAAACACGACCTCGCGGAGCTGCGCTCGCTGCAAGACTGGCACCTGCGCTATGCGCTGGAGTCGGTGAAAGGCGTGGCCGAAGTCGCGCCGGTGGGCGGCTTCGTGAAGCAGTACCAGGTCGATCTCGATCCGAACGCGCTCGTCGCCTACGGCATCCCGCTGGCCGACGTGGTGAGCGCGATCAGGATGAGCAACGGTGACGTGGGCGGGAAGATTTTCGAGGTTGCGACGACGGAGTATTTTGTGCGCGGTCGCGGCTACATCAAGAAGGTCGGGGATATCGAGAACGTCGTGCTCAAGGTCGAGAATGGCACGCCGGTCTATGTGAAGAACGTCGGCTCCGTGCACCTCGGCGGCGACCTCCGGCGCGGCGTGGCGGAGTTGGACGGGAAAGGCGAAGTCGTGGGCGGCATCGTGGTCATGCGCTATGGCGAGAACGCGCTCAAGGTCATCGACGGGATCAAAAAGAAGCTGGAGGAAATCAAGGCGTCGCTGCCCGAGGGCGTGCGCATCGTGCCGACTTACGACCGCAGCGAATTGATCAACAACGCCATCCACACGCTGCGCGAAAAGCTCATCGAGGAGAGCATCGTCGTCGCGCTGGTGTGCATCGTTTTCCTGTGGCACGTCCGTTCGGCGCTGGTCGCGATCATCACGCTGCCCATTGCGATCATTCTTTCGTTCCTGCCGATGATGTGGCTCGGGCTCACGTCGAACATCATGTCGCTCGGCGGCATCGCCATCGCCATCGGCGCGATGGTCGATGCGGCGATCATCATGGTCGAAAACGCGCACAAGGCGCTGGAACATTTTCGCGACGAGCACGGGCGTGAGCCGGACCGCGCGGAGCACATTCGCGTGATCGTCGACGCGGCGAAAAGCGTGGGCCGTCCGCTCTTCTTTTCACTCCTCGTCATTACGGTCAGCTTCATCCCGGTTTTCTCGCTCACCGCGCAGGAGGGCCGCTTGTTCAAGCCGCTCGCGTTCACCAAGACCTTCGCGATGTTTTTTGCGGCAATGCTCGGCATCACCGTCGTGCCGGTGCTCATGCTCCTGCTCGTGCGCGGCAAGATCACGCCCGAGGTGAAAAATCCGCTGAACCGTTTCCTTATCTGGGCCTACCAGCCGTTCGTGAATTTCGTGCTGCGCCACCGCTTCCTGACGCTGCTCGGCGCGGTCCTGCTGCTTGTCGCGACGATTTATCCCTACTCGAAACTCGGCAAGGAATTCATGCCGCCGCTCAATGAAGGCACGATCCTTTACATGCCGACCTCCGTGCCCGGCATGTCGATCAACGAGGCGACGAAGATCCTGCAAATCCAGGATCGGATGCTGAAGAAAATCCCCGAGGTCGCGACGGTCTTCGGCAAGGCCGGGCAGTCCGAAACGCCGACTGATCCCGCACCGCTCGCCATGTTCGAGACCGTCGTCACGCTCAAGCCGCACGACCAATGGCGGGCCGGCATGACGTGGGAAAAGCTGATCGCGGAAATGAACGAGAAGATCAAAACACCGGGCATGGCGAACATCTTCTGGATGCCGATTCAGACGCGCACCGAGATGCTCACCACCGGCTTCCGCACGATTCTCGGCATCAAAGTTTTCGGCCCCGACCTCAAGCAGATCGAAAACGTCGCGGTGGATATCGAGAAGGCGCTCAGCGATTTTCCAAACACGCGCAGCGTCTTCGCCGAGCGCACCACGGGCGGCTACTTCCTCGACTTTGAAGTGAACCGCGAAGCCGCCGCGCGCTACGGGCTGCGGGTGGGAGATGTGAATGACATCATCGAGACGGCGATCGGGGGGAAGACCATCGCGACGACGGTGGAGGGACGGGAGCGGTATCCGATCAGCGTCCGGTATGCGCGGGATTTTCGCGATGATCTGGACTCGCTGAAACGGGTGCTCGTCGCCACGCCGATGAGTGCGGTCGGCGAGAGCGGGGGAGCGATGAACGCTCAACGCTCAACGCCCAACGCCCAACGTTCAACGGTGGCGCAAGTGCCGCTCTCGCTGCTGGCGGACATTAGCTACAAGACGGGGCCGCCTTCGATCCGCAATGAGAACGGGCAGCTCGTGGGCTTCGTCTTCGTGGACATCACGGGCAGCGACATCGAGGGCTACGTGCGCGCGGCTTCGCAGCGCATCAATGAGCGGGTGAAGTTTCCCGCGGGCTATTACATCCAGTGGGCCGGGCAGTTTGAGTATCTCAAGGCCGCGGAGGCGCGGCTCAAGGTCGTGGTGCCGTTCACGCTGCTCATCATTTTCGTGCTCATCTTCATGAATACGCAGTCGGTGGTGAAGACGTTCATCGTGCTGCTCGCGGTGCCGTTCTCGTTGGTCGGTGCGTTTTGGATGCTCTATCTGCTGGGCTACAACATGAGCGTGGCGGTGTGGGTCGGGCTCATCGCGCTCGCGGGGCTCGATGCGGAGACGGGCGTGGTCATGCTGCTTTACCTCGATCACGCATGGGACAAATACGTCGCGGCTGGACGGATGGCGTCGATGGCCGACCTCTACGTCGCGGTGAAAGAGGGCGCGGTGCAGCGCATCCGCCCGAAGATCATGACGGTGTGCGCGATCCTTTTCGGCCTGCTGCCGATCATGTGGTCGCCCACCACGCAGGCCGGTGCGGATGTGATGAAACGCATCGCCGCGCCGATGATCGGCGGCGTGGTGACTTCGGCGATTCTCGAACTGCTGCTCTATCCGGTGGTCTTCGTCATTTGGAAAAAGCGGGCGCTGAAACCAAGTGCGGAAAGTCCGCCAGATGGCGGGCTGTAGGGCGGGCGCATCGCCTGCCCACGGGAGCGGGAGCCACCCACGCCATTGGGCAGGCGGAGCGCCCGCCCTACAGCCCACCGCTGAGCGCGGCGCGCAGTTGCGCGGGCGTGACCTCGCCTTCCCAGCGGCTGATGACCACGGTGGCGACGCCGTTGCCAATGAGGTTCGTAAGCGCGCGGCACTCGCTCATGAAGCGGTCGATGCCCACGAGCAGCGCCATGCTTTCCGGCGGCACGCCGGGCACCACCGCGAGCGTGGCGGCGAGCGTGACAAAGCCTGCGCCGGTGACGCCGCTCGCGCCTTTCGAGGAGATCATGGCGACAAGGAGCAGCGTGATCTGCGCCCGCAGATCGAGGTGCGCGCCGGTGGCTTGCGCGAGGAAGATCGCGGCCATGGACATGTAGATGTTGGTGCCGTCGAGGTTGAAGCTGTAGCCGGTCGGGATGACGAGGCCGACGGTGGATTCCGCGCAGCCGAGGCGGCGCATTTTCTGGATCATGCCGGGCAGCGCAGTCTCGCTGGAGCTGGTGCCGAGGACGAGGAAAAGCTCGTCCTTGATGTAGGCGAGAAAGCGCAGGATCGAGAACCCCGCCACGCGCGCGATGGAGCCGAGGACGACGAGGATGAACAGGATCGCCGTGGTGTAAAAGCCGGCCATCAGCGCGAGCAGGTTGGCGAGCGCGCTGAAGCCGTATCGGCCCACGGTGAAGGCCATCGCGCCGAACGCGCCGAGCGGGGCGAGGCGCACGATGATGCGGAGGACGCCGAAGAAAATCTCGGAGCCGAAATGGACGGCGCGCAGGACGGGTGCGCCGCGCTCGCCCATCGCCGCGATGGCGAAGCCGATGAGCGCGGAGACGAGCAGGACTTGCAGCAGGTCGCCGGACGCGAAGGCGTCGAAGAAAGTGACGGGGATGATGTGCAGCAGAAATTCGACAGTGCTGAGCGTGTGCGCTTTGGCGGTGAAGCTCTGAGCGGCGGCCACGTCGGCGGCGGTCGGGCTGTAGTGCAAGCCCGCGCCGGGCTGGAGCACGTTCACCACGACGAGGCCGATGATGAGCGCGAGCGTGGAGACGACCTCGAAATAGAGCAGCGTCTTCAGTCCCACGCGGCCGAGCTTTTTCAAATCGGTCATGGACGCGATGCCGTGGACGACGGTGCAGAAGATGATCGGCGCGATCATCATTTTGATGAGCTTGATGAAACCGGTGCCGAGCGGCTCGAGCGCCACGCCCCACGCCGGCCGCCACCTCCCGACCGCGATCCCCAGCGCCAGCGCGATGAGCACCTGGACGTAAAGGTGACGGTACCTTGGCTGGCGGGCGTCGGGCGGATTCATGGGCGCGGCAGCAATTGCCAGCAAATCCGCCGCGCG
>JANPHJ010000273.1:0-2208 GCA_031424395.1 Chthoniobacter sp. | reverse complement strand
ATCCGGCGGTCTCCTCGCCGAGATTCTCGACCGTCTCGCCACCTTCCTCGAATCCGCCGCACGCCTGAAAAAGAAGGTCAAGTCCGCCATGACCTACCCCGTCATCGTCCTCTTCATCGCGCTTTCCATCACCACCTTCCTCATCGTCCGCGTCGTCCCCGTCTTCGGCGAAATCTTCGCCGACTTCGGCGCGGACGATGAGGAAGGTGGTGATCGAGAGCGCGATGAAGAGCACGATGACCGGGTAGGTCATGGCGGACTTGACCTTCTTTTTCAGGCGTGCGGCGGATTCGAGGAAGGTGGCGAGACGGTCGAGAATCTCGGCGAGGAGACCGCCGGATTCACCGGCTTTGACCATGCTGGTGTAAAGGCGGTTGAAGATGGCGGGGTGTTTCGAGATGGCCTCGAAGAAGGAGTCGCCCTGCTGGACGAGGGCGCTGACTTCGCCGACGACGCGGCGGAGGCCGGCCTGTTTTTTCGGGTCGGCCTGCTCGTAGAGGGCGGTGAGGCCGGAGACGAGCGGGAGGCCGGCATAGACCATGGTGGCGAGCTGGCGGGTGAAAATGACGAGGTCGGTTTCGTTGACCTTGCCGCGGGGGGCCATGGCTTTTCCGGCGGCGCGCTGCTGGATGGAGAGGACCATCAGGCCGCGGGTCATCAGCGTGTTGATGGCGTTGTCTTCGTTCAGGGCTTCCTGGACGCCGGAGATGGTTTTTCCGGCGGAGTCGCGGGCGGAGTAGGCGAAAGTGAGCATGCCCTCTGGAATTAGCACGCCCGGTGCCACGCAGCCGCACGGGTTATAATTTCTGTCATCCGGCGAAATCCTGCGGGGTGGGAGAAAGTTGGAATTGCCACTTGCCAGATGCGCTTTCCCTCCCATACTTCGCGGCTCACAAAAACCAGAAGAATATGACCGACGTTCAAGACATCACCGCACTCCGCATGCACCCGAAGGATTCGGGCAGCGCCGACGTGCAGATCGCCCTCCTGACCCAGCGCATCAATCATCTCACCGAGCACTTCAAGGCGCACGCCAAGGATCACTCCTCGCGCCGCGGCCTCCTCCTCATGGTGGCCCGCCGCCGCAAGCTGCTCGACTACCTGAAGCGCTCCTCGCTGGATCGCTACAAGGCGGCACTCGAGAAGCTCGGGCTGCGCAAGTAGCTCCCACGGATTTTCGGAAATGTTCGCCCGCGATGCTCTCGCGGGCGAACTCTTTCACCCCATCACTTTTCCGCGTGGCAATTCCGCCGCACGGACTGCAACCCCAAACAAAACCGGCGCCCGGAGGGATTCCAGATTTTAGATTGCAGATTTCAGATTGGAGGACTCGCGGCGACGCGTCCGGCCAATCTGAAATCTGAAATCTTCCATCTGAAATCCGAGGTCGGTGCCACATCCACACCACATAGAAAAATATGAGTATTCAAAACGTCACGGCGCAGATCGGCGCCACCACCATCACCATCGAAACCGGCAAGCTCGCCCGCCTCGCGGACGGCGCCGTCACCGTCCGCACGGGCGACACCATCATCATGGTTTCCGCGGTTTCCGCCACGACCATCAAGGAAGGCCAGGACTGGTTCCCGCTGACCGTCGATTATCGCGAAAAAGCCGCCGCCGTGGGCAAGTTCCCCGGCGGTTACTTCAAGCGCGAAGGCCGCCCGAGCGAGAAAGAAATCCTGACCTGCCGCATGACCGACCGTCCGCTGCGTCCGCTCTTTCCGAAGGGCTACCTCTACGACACGCAGATCATCGGCGTCCTCCTCAGCGCGGACGCGGTGAATGATCCCGACATGCTCTTCATCAACGGCGCGAGCGCCGCGCTGATGGTCAGCGACATCCCGTTCGCGGGCCCCGTCGCCGCCGTGCGCGTTGGCCGTGTCGATGGCGAGTTCGTCGCCAACCCGACCCACGAAGAGATGGGCCGCAGCGATCTCGACCTCGTTTATGTCGGCACGAAAGACGACGTCATCATGATCGAAGGTGCCGCCGATCAGCTCCCCGAGGAGGAGTTTGTGAAAGCGCTCCATTTCGCGCATGGCGAAGCGTCCAAGCTCATCGCAGCGCAGATCGACCTCGCCGCCCGCGTGGGCAAGGCCAAACGCCAGGTCACGCTCTTCACCGTGAAGGACGAGCTGATGGAAGTCGCCTACGCCGTCGCCGGCGACCGCATCGAATCCGCGATCTACAACAAGAGCAAAGTCG
>JANPHJ010000272.1:0-8637 GCA_031424395.1 Chthoniobacter sp. | reverse complement strand
CCGACCATGCCGGTGCGCAGCAGGATGGCGATCAGCTCGCTGTCGCTGAGCGCGCCCGCGCCGAGGGCGGCGAGTTTTTCGCGGGGCCGCTCCTGGGCGGGGAGTTCCTGGATTTTCAGCGTCGCCATGTTCCCGCGTTTGTAGGCGCAGCAGGCGCGGCGGCGAAAGCGGAAACTGCCGGGCAAAGATTGTCGGCACCGGGAAAAAGTGTTCAATCGGCCGCCGTCCCACGCCTCGAAATCATGCCCGCCCAACCTCCCGCCGCCGCCCGCTCCGCGCGCCTGCGCGGCTGGCGGCTGTGGGCCGTGCGGTTGGCGCTCGCGGGCGGTGCGCCGCTGCTTTTTTTTGGCGCGATCGAGAGCGGCCTGCGGGTCGGCGGCTACGGCCCGGCGACTTCGTTTTTCGTGCAGAGTGCGGACGGCACGCAGCTCACCACGAACCCTAATTTCTGCGCCCAGTTTTTCCCCGCCGATGTCACCCAGCAGCCGTGGCCCGCGCAGCTCGCCGTACCCAAACTCGCCGGCACCCTGCGTCTTTTCGTCCTCGGCGAATCCGCGGCGATGGGCACGCCCGACCCGTCGTTTGGCTTTGCCCGCATCCTCGAGGTCATGCTCCGCCGCGCGTATCCGACGCGGCGCTTCGAGGTGGTGAACGCCGCCGTGCGCGGCATCAACTCGCACCTCATCCGGCCCATCGCCCGCGAGTGCGCGGCGCATGAGCCGGACGCGTTTTTGCTCTACGCGGGCAACAACGAATACACCGGCCTTTACGCCCCCGAGCCGGGCCGGCTGAACCTCACCGCGCACCCGCATCTGCTCCGGCTCATCACCCGCGTGAAGCTGACGAAGTCCGCGCAGCTCCTCCGCGCGCTCGCCCGCCGCCTCGCGCCCGCGCCCGCCGAGACCGCGCAGGACATGCCTTTTTTTCGTGCGCGCCGGCTCGCGGCGGACGGTGTGGCGCACGCGGCCATGGCGGAAAATTTCCGCGCCAACCTCCGCGCGATCTGCGCCGCCACGCCCGCGCCTGTGATCCTCTCCACCGTCGCCGTGAACCTGCGCGACTGCCCGCCGCTCGCCTCCCTGCACCGCGCCGACCTCAGCCCCGCCGACACCGTGCGCTGGCAGTTGCTCTATGCCGCGGGCCTGGCGGCGGAAAACGCGGGCGCGCTGGAGCAGGCCGCCGCCAGCTACCGCGCCGCCGCCGCGCTCGACGGGCATTTTGCCGAGCTGCACTACCGCTTCGCGCGCTGCACCGCGGGCGATTCACTGCCGTCGTACGCCGCCGCGCGCGACTGGGACGCGCTGCCTTTCCGCGCCGACCGCTGCCTCAATGACGCCGTGCGCGCCACCGCCCGCGACCTCGCGCTCCCGCTCGTGGATGCCGCGCAGGCCTTTGCGGAAAGCGCCGCCGGAGCGCCCGGCGACGCGCTCTTTTACGAGCACGTCCACCTCCGCTTCGCCGGCGACTACCTGCTCGCGCACACCCTATTTCCGCGCGTGGCGGAAGCGCTCGCCCTCGGCCCGCCCGCCGCCGCGCTGCCCACGCCCGCCGACTGCCAGGCTGCGCTCGGCTACAATGAATGGGACGCCCTCGACATGGATGCCGCCATCGTCCAGCTCACTGCCGGCCCGCCTTTCCTCGACCAGCCCGGCCACGCCGCGCGCCAGGCCCGCGCCGCGGCCGATGTCGCGGAACGCACCCGCCGTTTCGACCCCGCGGCCATGCGCCGCGCCGCGGCTGTCGCGCGCGCCGCGGTGGAAAAAAATCCCGGCGACTGGCAGTTGCGCTTCATCCTCGGGCGCATGCTGCTCGCCTTTGGCCAGCCCGCCGCCGCCGTGCCGCACCTCGAGGCCGCCGCCCGCGCCGCGCCCGCCTACGCGCTGCCGCGCCAGCTCCTCACGCAGGCTCAGGCGCAGCCTTGAGCGGCGGTTTTTCTGCTACGCGGGCCGCGGCCGGATGCTACGCTCCGCGCATGTTTCCCCCCATCTTCCGTCGTCCCCGCGCCTTTGTCCTCTTGCTGTTGTGCGCTTTTTGCCGCCCGGTTTTTGCCGCGCCCCCGAGCATCGTCTATGTGCTCTGCGACGACCTCGGCTACGGCGATGTGCGGTGCCTGAACGCCGAGGGAAAAATCGCCACGCCGCATTGCGACCGGCTCGCGGCGGCGGGGATGATTTTCACCGATGCGCACTCCAGCTCCGCGGTCTGCACACCCACGCGCTACGGCATCCTCACCGGCCGCTACAACTGGCGCTCGCGGCTGAAAAGCGGCGTGATGGGCGGGATGAGTCCGCCGCTGATCGAGGACGGACGGCTCACCGTGCCCGCGTTTTTGCGCCAGCACGGCTACGCCACGGCGGCGATGGGGAAGTGGCATCTCGGCATGAACTGGCCGCTGAAACCGGAAGCCAAACCTTTTGGCGACAGCATCGAAAAAGGCGCGGACGGCTGGCGCGTGGATTTCTCGCAGCCCATCACGAAGGGGCCGAACTGGGCGGGCTTCGACTACTACTTCGGCATCGCCGCATCGCTCGACATGGTGCCCTACACGTTCATTGAAAATGACCGCGTGACCGTGCTGCCGGCCGTGGACAAATCATTCCCGATGATGGCCGGCCGCCCCGGCGGCGCGACGCGCAAGGGGCCGGCGGCGGCGGAATTCGAGGCCGTGAAGGTGCTGCCCACGCTCACGCAAAAGGCGGTGGCATACATCGGTGCGCACGCCGCGGCGGCGAAGGACGGCAAGCCCTTCTTCCTCTACCTGCCGCTGAACGCACCGCACACGCCCATCGCGCCCAGCGCGGAATGGGAGGGCCAGAGCGGGCTGAATCCGTACGCGGATTTCGTGATGCAGGTGGATGCCACGCTCGGCGCGGTGCTCGACGCCCTCGACCGCGGCGGCCTCGCGGACAACACGCTCGTCATTTTCACCAGCGACAACGGCTGCTCGCCCCAGGCGAAGTTCGACGAGCTGCTGGCGAAAGGCCACAACCCCAGCTTCCATTTTCGCGGGACGAAGGCGGACATCTTCGACGGCGGGCATCACATCCCGTTCATCGTCCGCTGGCCCGCCCGCGTGAAGGCCGGGCAGACCACCGGCCAGCTCATCGGCCTCACCGACCTCTTCGCGACGTGCGCGGAGATCCTCGGCGAAAAACTCCCCGACACCGCCGGCGAGGACAGCGTGAGCATCCTCCCCGCGCTGCTCGGCCAGGCCACCGCGCCGCTCCGCGAGGCCATCGTGCATCACTCCATCAACGGCTCGTTTTCCATCCGCCAGGCCAACTGGAAGCTCGAACTCTGCGCCGACTCCGGCGGCTGGAGCGCGCCCCGGCCCGACGCCAAACCCGCGCCGAATCTCCCGCCCATCCAGCTCTACGATCTCGCCACCGACCTCGGCGAAACGAAGAACGTGCAGGCCGCGCATCCCGAAGTCGTCGCCCGCCTCCGCACCCTCCTCGAAAAATACGCCGCCGACGGCCGCAGCACCCCCGGCGCACCGCAGCCCAACACCGGGGCCGTCCATATCGAGCGCCCGCAAGTTTCCAACTGAAGACCCCCAGCCTCGTTCTGTCGTGCTCGCTCGCGACGCGACAGCTTTACACCCACTCCGCGCACAGCAGCTCCGCCTGCGCCAATACCGTCCTCACCGCCTCATCCTGCAAGTCGGGCGGGTAGCCGTATTTGTTCAGGATGCGTTTCACCATCACGCGGATCTTGGCCCGCGCGCCTTCGGAGGGTCCAGTCGATGGTCACGCTCTTGCGGACTTGGTTGATGAGTTCGGCGGCGATCAGCTTGAGCTTGTCGTCGCCCATCGCTTGCACGGCGGAGGCGTTCACGGCGAGGGCGTCGTAGAAGGCGACTTCGTCATCGGTCAGGCCGAGATCGATGCCGCGCTTGGTGGCGGCGTCCATTTCCTTCGCCAGCTTGATGAGTTCCTCGATGACTTCCATCGTGGAGATGGCGCGGTTGTGGTAGGCGTTGAGGGTCTTCTTGAGCTTCTCGGAGAACTGCTGGCTCTGCACGAGGTTCTTCTTCGCGCGCACCTTGAGTTCGTCTTTCAGGAGCTTCTCCAGCAACTCGGCGGCGACGTTCTTGTGCTTGAGGCCGCGCACTTCGGCGAGGAACTGCGGGCTTAGAATGCCGATGTCGGGTTGCTTCAAGCCGGCGGCGGTGAAGACATCGATGATCTCGCCTTCGGTCGTGATGGCTTTGGAAACGAGCTGGCGGATCGCGGCGTCGATCTGCTCGGGCGATTTGCGGTTCTCGCCGGACTTCTTGTTGAGCGCGGCTTGCAGGGCTTGAAAAAACGAAACGTCGTCGCGGAGCGCGGTCGCTTCATCGGTGGCGGAACAGAGGGCGAACGCCTGCGAGAGTTCCGACACCCCCTGCACCCAGTGCTTCTTGCCGTCGGCAAGTTCCAGGATGTGTTCCTGTCCGGCGGGGATGAGTTGCAGGCGCTCGGTCGGCGTGCCGGTCGTCCACTTGTCCCACGAAAAGCCGTGCATCATGTCGCAGGCGACGCCGTGTTTCTCGTGCATCACGGCGACGGCCTGTTTCGTGTCGTAGGTCGGGTTGCCCTGGCCGCCGCTCTCGGTGTAGGTGGCGAGCGCGCGCTTGAGCTGATCGGCGAGGCCGAGGTAATCCACGATCAAGCCGCCGGGCTTGTCTTTGAAGACGCGGTTCACGCGGGCGATGGCCTGCATGAGGCCGTGGCCTTGCATCGGCTTGTCGGCATACATCGTGTGCAGGCACGGCGCGTCGAAACCGGTCAGCCACATGTCGCGCACGATGACGATCTTGAACGGGTCTTTGCTGTCCTTGAATCGGTTCGCCAGCTTGCGGCGCTTGTCCTTGTTGCCGACGTGCCGCTGCCAGTCGGGGCCGTCCTCGGCGCTGCCGGTCATCACGACTTTCAACGTCTCCGCATTCCACTCGGGCCGCAGCTTGATCAGGGCGTTGAAGAGATCCACGCAGATGCGGCGGCTCATGCAGACGATCATCGCCTTGCCGTCCATCGCCTCGATGCGCTTCTCGAAATGCTTCACCAGATCGGCGGCGACGAGCGCGATCCGTTTCGGGTGGCCGACCATCGCCTCTAGCGCGGCCCATTTTGTTTTGAGCTTCTCCTTCTTGGTCAGCTCCTCGCCTTCGGTTATCTCCTCGAACTCCCCGTCCAACTTCGGCAGCTCGGCGGCGTTCAGCGCCAGCCTGGCGATGCGGCTCTCGTAGTAGATCGGCTTCGTCGCCTCATCCGCCACGGCACGCTGGATGTCATAAATGGAAATGTAATCGCCGAACACCGTCCTCGTGTTGGCATCGGTCTTCTCGATGGGCGTGCCGGTGAAACCGATGAACGACGCATTCGGCAAGGCATCGCGCAGGTTGCTGGCGAAGCCGTAGGACATCTCGCCCTTCTCGTTCACCCGCCCGCCGAAGCCGTATTGCGAACGGTGCGCTTCGTCGGCAATGACCACGATGTTCTCGCGTCCGCTGAGACTCGCCATCTGGCCGCCGCCCTCGGGCATGAATTTGTGAATCGTCGTGAACACCACGCCGCCGCTCGCCCGCGTGAGCAGTTCCGCCAAATGCTCGCGACTCTCCGCCTGCACCGGCATCTGCCCAAGAATGTCGTGGCAGCGTTGGAACTGGCCGAAAAGCTGGTCGTCGAGATCGTTGCGGTCGGTCAGCACCACCAGCGTTGGGTTCTGCATCGCACTCTCGCGGATCACCCGCGCGGCGAAGAACAGCATGGTGAAACTCTTGCCGCTGCCCTGCGTGTGCCAGACCACGCCCGCGCGACGGTCGCCCGGCTTGCCGCCGTGCATTCGTCCCGCCCAGTAGCGACCCTCGTCCTCGCGCAGAACGCCCGCGACGTTCATGCCGCTGGCGCGCACCGTTTCCTCCACCGCCGCATGCACCGCGTGGAACTGATGGTAGCCCGCGATGATCTTGTGCGGCGCACCTGTGTCCGCGTCTTCCTCGAAGACGATGAAATGCTGGAGCAGGTCGAGGAACCGTTGCCGCTCGAAGACCCCGCGCACCAGCGTTTCCAACTCCAGCGCGGTCTTCGGCGCGTCGCCCTCGCCATCAATCGTGCGCCAGACCTTGAACCACTCTTGGTTCGCCGTCAGCGAGCCCATGCGCGCTTGCAGTCCGTCGCTCACCACCAGCGCCGCGTTGTAGTGCAGCAGGCTCGGCACCTCCGCCTTGTAGGTCTGGAGCTGCGCGTAGGCGCTCCAGATCGTCGCGTCCTCATCGGCGGCGTTCTTCAGTTCGATCAGGGCCAGCGGCAGCCCGTTGACGAAGACCACCACATCCGGCCGTCGGTTATGCTGGGCCTCGATCACCGTGAACTGATTCACCACGAACCAGTCGTTCGCCCGCACGTCGGCGAAATCCACCAGCCGCGCCTTGTCGCCTCTAATCGAGCCATCGGGCCGCGGATATTCGACATCCACCCCATCGCGCAGCATCCGGTGAAAGGCCCGGTTCGTCTGCACCAGCGAGCCGCTCGCCACCCGCAGCACCTTGCGCAACGCTTCTTCCCGCGCCTCCTCGGGGATGGCCGGGTTCAGCCGCCGGATGGCCTCGCGCAAGCGACCCACCAGCACCACCTCGCCAAACGAATCCCGCTCCGCCGCCGGTTCACCCGGCGCGAGCTGCGGCCCGTGCCCGACCGCATAGCCCAACTCACCGAACCACGTCAGGGCGGCGTCTTCGACGATGGATTCCTTGAGGCTCATGGTTTCGGCCGCTTGGGCTTCTTCGGTTTCGGCAACTTCTTCAACTCGGCATCGAGCAGACCGAGTAAATCTGCCTCGCCATGCGCCTCCATTGCCGCGCGGCGGCGGGCGGCGAAACGCTCATACTCTTCTTCTGCCAGCCGGTGCGCCTCCTCGCGGCTCACCTTGCCGGCATCGGGAAGAATCGCCCGCTCATTCAGGTTCAGGAAATCATGCAGGCGCATCACCCAGTTCTGGAGAAAGATATGTTTCCGCCGCCGCGCCTGATCCTCCGCGAAATCCAGGAACATCACCACCAGCCGGTTCAGTTCCTCGATCTCATCCTCGCGCAGATAGTTCTTGGCAATGGTGACATCGCCCTTGCGCACCAAGCCGCCGTGCCACGCGGTCAGCCCCATGTTCGGCTGCGCTGAATCCGCGCGCTCGGCGATGAGTTCCGCCGCCGTCTTCCCCATGGCGGCGAAGTGCAGCTTGTTCTGGACGGTCTGGAAAAACACCTGCGCCTCCGGCTCCGTCGCCTCGTAGTCCGCCGCCAGCGCGAGAATCTCCCGCACGCGCAGATACACCCGGCGCTCGCTGGAGCGGATGTCACGGATGCGCGCCAGCAACTCGTCGAAGTAATCAATGTGCCCCTTGCCCGGCGGATTTTTGAGCCGCTCGTCATCCATCGTGAAGCCCTTCACGAGGTATTCCCGCAGCCGCTGCGTGGCCCAGATGCGGAACTGCGTGCCGCGCGGCGATTTCACCCGGTAGCCCACCGAGATGATGACATCCAGATTGTAGAGCTTCGTGCGGTAGCCCTTCCCGTCGGCGGCAGTCGTCAAGGATTCCTTGACGACTGAATCTGCCCGCAGTTCCCCTTCCTTGAAGATGTTCAAGACGTGCAGACTCACGTTCTGCTTCGTGGTCTGGAAAAGCTCCGCCATCTGCTGCTGCGTCAGCCAGACCGTCTCATCTTCAAACCGGCACTGGATGTGCGTCCGCCCATCCTCGGTCTGGTAGAGGATCAGGTCGGAATTGGGCTGGGGTTCGTTCTTCATGGCGTCAACGGGCGTCGGGTTGAACTTGTAAGTCCCGCTTACCAGTTGCCGCCGCCACGCTCAACTCCCCGCTCAGCAGCTTCGGCAGCAGCGTGTCGCGCAGGGTGGCGAGGGTGCGGGATTGGGTGGAGTTGGCTTTGATTTTTGCCATCAGCGGCGCGGTGAGTTCGTCGAAGCGGCGGGCAATTTCAGGCGGTGGGACGGCGAGGAGAAACTTTCCGAAGCAATCGGAAGGAACGCGCTGGCGTCCGCTGGTGCCGGTCATGTTTTGGATGGCGTGGGTGCGCAGGGCGTCGGAGCGGGCGAGAAGATACCCGAACTGCGGCGGGAGTGGCGGCTTCGGTGCGAGGACGATGTATTCGGTGGAGCCCCAGCCGACTTGGCCGTCTTCGAGGAAATCAACGTAGCCGGTCTTGCCGTTCTCTAGGCAGGGCGTGATGCGGGCAAGGAGCGTGTCGCCGTTTTGAAACTTGGTGCCGGACGTGAACTCGCGGTCAACGACCTCGTCCGCGCTGTGGCCCTGCGTGGGCAGGTTTTTCATGTCGAGGTAGGGCGCGATGGTGCCGGACTTCAAAGTGCGGCGCGGATTCACTTCGACGGCTTCGGGCAGCGGCATCGCTTTCCACCCTTTGGGAATGTGGCCGAGGGGCGAGTCTTCCAGATGCTCGGGGAAGAGGGCGGCGGTGGCGGGGGCGGGGGGGCGGCCGTCGAGTTTGGCGCGGACGGGGTCGAAATCCACGAACCAGCTCTGGAACAGCGCCCGCGCCATCGCCTCCAGCGTCGCGTTCATCCGCCGGTTCAACTCGATCTTGTCGTCCAGCGCCCCAAGCACCGCCGCGATGGCTTTTTGCTC
>JANPHJ010000271.1:0-1547 GCA_031424395.1 Chthoniobacter sp. | reverse complement strand
GTGCCACCACTTCGGCAAGGACGGCGGCAACGTCGGCCCCGACCTCAGCGCCGTCGGCAACCGCTTCAACGCGCACGACCTGCTCGAAGCGATCGTCGAGCCGAGCAAGGTCATCAGCGAGCAATACGCGAGCGTGGTCATCACGATGAAAGACGGTGGGATTTTCTCCGGGCTCATCGCGGAGGAGGACAATCACCGGCTGTGCGTCATCACCGATGCGGTGGCTGGGAAAAAGGAATGGCTGCGGCTGGGGCAAATCGCGTCGCGCGAAGTGTCGAAGGTTTCGCTCATGCCGCCAGGACTGATCAATGTGCTGACCAAAGACGAAGTCCTCGACCTGTTCGCCTACCTCGCCAGCGGCGGGGATGAGAAGGCGGCGGCGTTTGCGAAGTAGAACCGTCAAAAAAACCGCCGGCCCAGCGCCGCCATCCGCACGCGCCATCGGGCGACGCGATCACCCGCCGAAGCTGATTGTGCCTAAGCCCGTGGGCGGTGCCGGGTTTTCGCAGCAAGATGAAATCAGCTCAGTTGCTAACGACCGCGATCATTTTCACCCTCAGTGCGCTGAGCCTGCCCGCGGAGGTTTTCAAGCTGGCCGACGGCACGAGGGTGGCCGGGACGCTCGGCGTGCCGAGCGAGGTCACGATCAAGACCAACGCGGGCGAGCGAAAGGTCGCGTTCGCCCTGCTGCCGCCGGAGGTGCAGCAGCGCTATCTGCCGCCAGCGGAGGCGCCCGCCGCGCCGGAACCTGCCGTTGCCGGGCCAGTGACGGACGCCGAGATGGAGGCGCTGGCGAACGAGGTCAGCCTTGAGGCGTGGACGCAGGCGGCGGCGATCGGCTCCTTCCGCGACAAGCCGGAGAAGCGCGGCGCGGGCGGGCTGGTGGTGACGAAGGCGTTCAACGCCATCGAGGAAAACTGGGTGACGATTTATTCGCCAAAGGACGCCGTGGGCGTGGCGGGGAACTGGCAGGAGCAGGTGGCGCGGGCCCGCGAACTGGAGGCGCGGTCGCCGCAGTTTATGCAGCGGCGCTGGCTGGAGCTGTTCATCAAGGCGGGCGACGCTGTGGCGCGGCGGGATTCCAATGAATTCGCCGCCGCGATGCGGGAGCTGAAACGCAGCCGGGTGGCCGCCGAAAATCCGCGAAACTTTTTTACAGCAAAGTAAGATGTCACGGGTTTACTCACCCGACGCTGCCAACAAAAACCGACGCTCATGTTTAGCCGAAAAGAAAAAAAGAAAGCCGCCTGGGTGCAAAGTGCCCTGGAACGCTACGAGCGCCCGCTGCTGCAATACTCGATCAGCATCGTGCAGTCGCTCGACCGGGCGCGGGACGTGGTGCAGGAGACTTTCATGCGGCTGCACAAGCAGGAGCAGGAGGCGATCGAGGGGCATCTTTCGCAGTGGCTTTTCACGGTCTGCCGGAACTGCGCGCTGAAGTCGCTGAAGAAGGAGGAACGTTACATTTACGTCGAGGCTCAGGAGTTTGAGCAGAAGCGCTGCGAGAACCTGACACCCGCCGCGGAGCTGGAGCGCAAGGAGCGCAC
>JANPHJ010000270.1:0-15397 GCA_031424395.1 Chthoniobacter sp. | reverse complement strand
CCGATAGTTCGTCTCGATCTTGCAGGAGCGCGCGTCGGGATAGCGCTTTGGAAAATCGAGGATGTTTCGCACCTCGGCGCCGCGCCATGAGTAGATGGACTGCGCGTCGTCGCCCACCACCATCACGTTGCCGTGCTGCATTGCGAGGATGTCGATGAAGTCCGCCTGGATGCGGCTCGTGTCCTGATACTCGTCCACCAGCACGAACTGAAACTGCCGCTGATAGTGCGCCGCGATCTCCGCATTTCCCTGAAGCATGAGCAGCGTCTTTTCCAGCAGGTCGTCAAAATCCAGCGAGTTCGCGGCCTTCTTCTTCGCCTCGTATTTCTTCTGCGCCTCGGCGATCTCCGCGCTCAGTTCGAGGAAATGCGGATGCTTTTCCACCAGCACCTGCTCGATGCTCCGGCCCGTGTTGATCGCGTAGCTGAACACGTCCGCCAGCACCTCGCCTTTCGGAAAACGCTTGTCCTTCGGATCGTGCCCGAGCTTCGCGATCACCGCGTCGAGCAAGTCCTGCTGATCCTCGCGATCCATGATCGAAAAGCCCGGCGCAAAGCCCGCCGCCTCGGGATTGCGCCGCAGCAGCCGGTTGCCCACCGAGTGAAACGTGCCGCCCCACAGCCCGGAGATGTCTTGGGGCAAAAGGTTCGCGACCCGGTCGAGCATCTCGCGCGCGGCTTTGTTCGTGAAGGTCAGCAGCAGGATGTTCGACGGCGGCACGCCATTCTCCACAAGGTAGGCCACGCGATACGTCAGCGTGCGCGTCTTCCCGCTCCCGGCGCCCGCGATGACCAGCGCCGGCCCCGGCGGCGCCGTTACCGCGGCGCACTGCTGCGCGTTGAGTTCGCTGGCGAAATCAATGCGCGGGCCCGCGGCGGCGGCGGCGGGACGCTGGAGCGTGTATTGGCGGGCCATAAAGGACGCCGACTATCCGCGACCGAGCGCCGCCCTGCCAACTGCTTTCCGGCACCGGCTCTAAGACATAGCGCGGGCGTTCGGAGTTCCGCCTTTAGACGGCGGGGACCGGCTGCAGGCGGGACGCCAAACGGCCCGCCCACCCGCGGCTCAGCGTCCGTCGCGGTAGTCTTCGCGCGCGCGGTCGCGGCTGTCGTCGCGGTAGCGTTCGCGGTCGGCTTGCGCACCTTTGCCGGTGAAGAAGTTTTCGAGCTGGCCGCTGCGCTTTTCAAAACGCTTGCCGACCCGGTGGAAGAAATCGCCGAGGCTGCGAAACGATTCGCCGGACTGGGAATAGCCGTCGCCCGAACGCCCGTCGCCATCGGAGCGTCCGTCATAGCGCGGCGGCGGCGGCGGGGTGCGGCGGTCGTCGAGGTAAGTGCGGTCGTCATCGGGCCGGCGCGCGGACTGGCCGGCGGAGCGGCTCATCTCCTGGCGCAGGACGGTGCCGGTGTCGGCGGCGATGTCGATGCTGCCGGCGCGGCCGAGTTTGCTGTCAGTGACTTCGATCTGCCAGACCGGGGCGCCGCCGCCGGTGCCGCTGCGGAGCAGGTAGTCCACATGGTCGAAAGGCGCGGCCGCCTTCTGCGCCTCCTGATTGGCGACGGTGAAAGCGCCGTCGGAATCGAGATTGAGCTGGCTGAAATTCATCGGGCTGCCCGCGGTGCGCGCCGCCGCCGGGGTGCGCTCGCTGATGATCTTGCCGCGCTGCACCTCGATCTCCCGCACGCCGCCGCGCGCCCGCGGCTCGTCGAGCGTGATCTTCCACACCGCCGGCTGCGGGGAGCCGGCGCGGCCGCGCAGTTCCAGCACATGGTTGAGCGCCTCCTTGCCTTGGCTGTGGCCGACGATGCGGAGCGCGGAGTAGGCCGTGTCCTGCGCCGGCGCGGCGGACACGAGGGCGAAAAGGAGTGCGGAGAAGAGGACGGTTTTCATGGCCGCGGACGATGCCGCGAGTCCGCGGATTTTTCCAGCGCGAATGCACGGCCCGCCGACGAAAGTCCCCGCGCGTTTGAGCTTTATTCGCCGCGCGTCCTCACGCATGACTGGCACCGACATGTCCGCCTCCCTCGACACTCTTGAGCGCCAGCTCAAGGTCTATAAAGGCCTCGTAGAAGTCAGCGCCCTCATCAACGGCATCACCGATTCGCGCGAGCTGCTGCCCGCGATCCTCGACGTGGCGCGGCGCGTCATGGAGGTCGAGGCGGCGTCACTTTTCCTCACGAATCCCGGCGGCGATCTCGAACTCGCCACCGCCAGCGGCGGCCCCGGCATGCCGGAGGGCGCGGCGAAAATCACCGTCCCGCGCGGGCGCGGCATCGCTGGCTGGGTGCTCGCACACAGCCAGCCGCTGCTGGTGCCGGACGCCTACGCCGACGCGCGTTTTTTCCCCGACATCGACCGCCAGACCGGCTACCGCACGCGCTCCATCCTGTGCGTGCCGTTGCTGCGCAAAGGCGGCGTCATCGGCGTGCTCCAGGTGCTGAATCCCATCGGGCGGCAGGCCTTTGACGAAGGCGATCTCGAAGCCTTCAGCGCCTACGCCACGCTCGCCGCCACGGCCATCGACAAGCTGCGCACCATCGAGCGCCAGCGCGAGCAGCAGCGCGTGGCCCAGGAGTTCGCCTTTGCGCGGGAGATCCAGGCCAGCTTTCTCCCGCAGTCCCTCCCGCAGCATGCGCACGTCCAGTTTGCCGCCACCTACCGGCCCGCACTCAATGTGGGGGGCGATTTCTACGACGTGCTCGAGCTCGGCCCCGACGAAATCTACTTCGTCGTCGGCGATGTCTCCGGCAAAGGCATGCCCGCCGCGCTGCTCATGGCCCAGGCGCTGAGCATGCTCCGGCTCATTGTAAAACCAGGCCTCTCCCCCGTGGCGGCCATGGCGCGCTGGAATGCAATGCTCGCCGGCCACACCATCCGCGGCATGTTCATCACCGCGCTGCTCGGGCGGCTCACCGTCTCCACCGGCCAGGTCGAGCTGTGCAGCGCCGGACACTGCCACCCCTTTCTCGCCCGCACGGACGGCCGGTCCGTGGAGGTGAAAATCGCCGGCTCCCCCCCGCTCGGCCTGCTCCCCGAGCTGCCCGCGCGCGCCCACACGCTCACCCTCGCGCCGCACGAGTGGCTGGTGCTTTATACCGACGGCCTCGTGGAATCCTTTAACGCCGCCGACGAGCCGCTCGACAGCGCCGGCGTCACCCATTTGCTCGACCGAAAATTTAGCGGCGCCGCCGAGGTGATCGACGCCCTGAACCGCGGCGAAGCCGCCCACCGCCAGCAGGCCGAGCCGCACGACGACCTGACCATCCTCGTCTGTGGCTTCCAATGAAGAGCGAGATCGAATTTGCCAGCCACCCCGCGAACCTCGCGCTCGTCCGCGACTTCGTGCGGCAGTTTTTGAAACCGCTGCGTTTCTCCGACACGGAAAAGGATCTCATCGTCCTCGGCCTCGACGAAGCCTGCACCAACATCATCCGCTACGCCTACCACCTGGCGCCCAACGAACTCATCGTCCTCGTCTGCGAACTCCTCGGCGAGGGCGTGCGCTTCAGCCTCCGGGACTTCGGCACGCAGTGCCCCGCCGACCAAATGCACGGCCGCCCGCTCGAACTCATCCAACCCGGCGGCCTCGGCATCCACCTCATCCGGCGCGCCTTCAGCCAGGTGGACTACAACCTTAAAAAGCAAGGCACCGAACTGGTGCTCGAAAAGCACTTTCACCACACCACCGTGCGGTAGCCGCCCGCCTCCAGTGGCCGCGCACTACGCTGCCCGGGGGGGCGCCACTTCCACCGTCACGCCCACCCGGCCACCGCTGGTCTCGCGGAACTCCGGCTTGTGCCAGCGGCAATGCTCGCACCGCCACGGCCGGAAATACTGCGCAATGCCGATCATCGCGTAGCACACCCCCCACAGGCCGAGCGTGACGAAGGTGAAAAACGCATGCACTCCGTGGTAAATCTTGCTGCGCACAAAAACCTGCTCGTGCCGGCAGCGCGGGCAGTAGGCGCGAGTCTTGTCCTTTTTCATTCCCATTGTATCGCAGGCTCCCACGCCAGCGGATGCCCGGCTAGCCGGGAACATCCGGTATTTTCACGCCTCGATGAAGCCGTTGCGGATCGCGTAGCGCACCACGTCGGCCAGGGATTTCATGCCCAGCTTTCGCATGATCCGCGCCCGGTGCGTCTCCGCCGTTTTCACGCTGATGCCCAGCGCCTTGGCCACCGTCTTGTTGGCCTGGCCCTCCACCAGCAGTTGCAAAACCTCGCGCTCCCGCCGCGTCAGCTCGCCCGCCGGTCGCAGGCTGCGCCGCCGCGCCCCCGCCGCCTGCAGCGCCGCCGCCGCCATGCTCGACGCCACCTTCGCGCTGAAAAACGTCTCGCCCCGCAGCAGCGCCTCCACCGCCGCCACCAAGTCTCGCCCCGCGTCGCTTTTCAGCACGTAGCCGCGCGCCCCGGCCCCGATCACCTCCCGCACGAACTGCTCCGACTCGTGCATCGACAGCACCAGCACTTCCACACCGCGCGTCCTTTCCAAAATCTGCCGCGTCGCGTCGAAGCCGTTGAGCTGCGGCATGCCGATGTCCATGACCACGATGTCCGGGGCCAGCGACTGCGCCAGCTCCACCGCCACGCGCCCATCCCCGGCCTCGCCGCAGACCTCCCAGCCGGGATGCGTTTCCAGCAGCGCGCGCAGCCCGCGGCGCACAATTTCATGATCGTCGGCCAGCAGGATGCGGATTTTTTTCGGGTTCATAAATTCTCCGGCAGCCTCGCGAGCACCGCCGTGCCTGGCCCGTTCGGCGCGAGGGTCAGCGACCCGCCGATTTGCGAAAGGCGCTCGCGCATCCCCGCGATGCCCACGCCCATGCCGTCGCCCACGTCGCGCGCACACCCGCAGCCCCAGTCGCGGATTTCCAGCGTCACCCAGCCGTCGGCGCGCACCACGCGCACCGCGGCCCGCGGGCTCTGCGCGTGCCGGCGGACATTCGACAGGCTCTCCTGCACCACGCGGAAAATCGTCATCTCGAGCTGCTCATCCAGCCGCGGAAACTCCGCGTCGATCTCGAGTTCCACCGCGATTCCGCTGCGCTCCGCAAAACCGTCCGTGAACCAGCGCAGCGCCGCGTGCAACCCGCGCTCATCGAGCAGCGGCGGGTGCAGCAGGTAGGACTGCGTGCGCAGCTCCCGCGCGGTTGTGCCCGCTAGCTCCAGGCTGTCCGCGAGCAGTGCGGCACGCTTTTCCTCGGTCATTGCCGCGCCGCTTTGCGTGAGCAGCGAAAGGTTCAGCGCCAGCGCGGCCACGGTCTGCGCCGCGGAGTCGTGCAACTCGCGAGCCAGCCGCCGGCGCTCCTCGTCCTGCATGCGCAGCAGCCGCCAGGAAAGCAGCCCCAGCCGCCGCTTCGCTTTCATGCGCTCGCGGATGTCGCGCACGATCGCGGAACTGCCGGTCACTTTGCCCGCCGCATCGCGCAGCGGAAAAAGCGACACCGCCACCTCGATCAGCTCGCCGCTTTTCGCCACCCGCATGGTCTCAAACTGCCGCACCGTCTCCCCGCTCCGCACCTGCGCCTTCAGCTCCCGCGCCTCGTCGGCGAGACCCGCGGGCGTCAGGACCAGGCTGCTCCGGCCCATCATTTCGGCCTCGGTGTAGCCAAAGATTTTTTCCGCCGCCGCGTTCCAGCTCACCACATGGCCCGCAAAATCCGAGCTAACGATCGCATCGTCCGACCCCGCCACAATCAGCGCCATGCGCTCGATCTGCGCCGTCCGCTCGCGCACCCGCTCCTCGAGCTCCCCCTGCGACCGCTCCAGCTCCGCACGCATCCGCCGCAGCTCCGTGATGTCCGTCGCCGTCCCCACATAGCCCGTCAGCCGCCCGCCCGCATCGCGCTCCTCCGCCACCTCGCCAATCACCCACACCGCCCGCCCGCCCGGCTGCAAATAGCGGTACTCCGAGCGAAACGGCCTGCCCTGCGCCGTCAGCCGGCCCCACTCCTCGCTTACCCGCGCGCGATCCTCCGGGTGGATCACCCGCTCCCAGCCCGAGCCCAGCGCCGCGTCCCGCGGGTAGCCCGTCAGCTCGCACCAGCGTTCATTGACGTAGATGCAGAGTCCCGCCGCATCCGCGCGGTAAATGCCCACCGGCGAAATCCGCGCGAGACAACGCAGCCACTCGTAGTCGTCGGGGGGCGACGGCACGGCGGCGGCTGGCAGTTCGTCAGCACCTCGATCCATGACGCCAGCGTAGCTACGCCGCGTGCTCCCGGCAATACCAGGCGTAGGTTTCGCGCAGTCCGTCGCGCAACGCGATGTGTGGCGCCCAGCCAAGATTTTTCAGCCGCGAGATGTCCAGCAGCTTGCGCGGCGTGCCGTCCGGCTGCGTCGGGTCAAAGGCGAGCCTGCCCGCGAACCCCACGACTTCGCGCACCAGCTCCGCCAGCTCGCGGATGGACACATCCTCGCCGCAGCCCACGTTCACGATCTCGGGCGAGTCGTAACTTTCCAGCAGAAAACGGCACGCACCCGCGAGGTCATCTACATGCAAAAACTCGCGCCGCGGCGTCCCCGTGCCCCACACCGGCACGCTGGCCTCGCCGCGCATTTTGGCTTCATGCACCTTGCGCAGCAGCGCCGGCAGGACGTGCGAATTGCTCAAGTCAAAATTGTCCCCGGGGCCGTACAGATTCGTCGGCATCGCGCAGATGAAATTCTTTCCGTACTGCTGCGCATACGCCTGGCACAGCCGGATGCCCGCGATCTTGGCCAGCGCGTACGCGTCATTCGTCGGCTCCAGCGCGCCGGTCAGCAGCGCGTCCTCGCGGATCGGCTGGTCGGCGAATTTCGGGTAAATGCACGAGCTCCCGAGGAAGAGCAGCTTCTCCGCGCCGCAGTCCGCGGCCGCCTCGATCACGTTGTTCTGCACCTTCAGGTTTTCGAGCAGAAACTCGACCGGGAAATCCTTGTTCGCCCTGATCCCGCCCACCTTGGCCGCCGCCACCACCACGACCTGCGGCCGCTCCTTTTCAAAAAACCCGCGCACCGCCGCGCGCTCCGCGAGATCGACCTCCGCGCGCGTCCGCGTGACGAGGTTGGCATAGCCCGCGGCCCGCAGTGCGCGGACGATCGCGCTGCCCGCGAGGCCGCGGTGGCCCGCGACAAAAATGGAGTCGGATTTTTTCACGGCGCGCACGCTAGCAGGCCGCGCCCATTCGTGAACACGATTCCGCATTTCCCAAACGCCGCGCCTCGCTTAAAAATCCGCCCACCCAATTCATGCGCGCCCTACTCCTCGTCCTCGACAGCGTCGGCTGCGGTCACGCGCCCGACGCCGCGGCCTACGGCGACACCGGCGCGGACACCCTCGGCCACATCTTCGGACGGACGCCGGAGCTGCGCCTGCCGGCGCTCGATGCGCTCGGCCTCGCCGCGCTAATGCGTCGTGACGGAGCCCCGCCGCGCGCCAGCTACGGCCGCATGCGCCCGCGCTCCCCCGGCAAAGACACCACCACCGGCCACTGGGAAATCGCCGGCGTCATCCTTGCCCAGCCCTTCGCGACCTACGCGCAATTTCCGCCGCAACTCGTCCACGCCATCGAACGCGAAGCCGCCGTGGAATTCATCGGCAATTACGCCCAAAGCGGCACCACCATCCTCGCCGAACTCGCCACCGAGCACGTCCGCACGGGCCGGCCGATCCTTTACACGTCCGCCGATTCCGTGCTGCAAATCGCCGCGCACGAAAGCGTCATCCCCCCCGCCCGGCTCTGCGAAATCTGCCGCATCGCCCGCCGCCACGCCAACGCGTGGCGCATCGGCCGCGTCATCGCGCGTCCCTTCACCGGCGAGCCCGGCGCCTTCCGGCGCACCAGCGGGCGGCATGACTATTCCGCCGTTCCGCCGCGCACCATTCTCAACGCCATCGCCGACTCTGGCCAGTCCGTCGAAGGCGTGGGAAAAATCAGCGACATCTTCGCCGCCAGCGGCCTCACCCGCTCCACACCCACCACCTCAAATGCCGAAGGCATGGCCGTCATCGACACGCTCTGGGCCGACGCCCGCGACGGCCTCATCTTCGCCAACCTCGTCGATTTCGACATGCACTTCGGCCACCGCCGCGATGTCCCCGGCTACGCCCGCGCGCTCGCCGAGTTCGACGCTTGGCTCTCTCTGTTCGTCGAAAAAATCACGCCCGCCGACCTCGTCATCATTGCCGCCGACCACGGCAACGACCCCACCTGGCCCGGCACCGACCACACCCGCGAAGAAGTCCCCCTCCTCGTCCACCACGCCGGAAAATCCGCCCCACTCGGCACCCGCGAATCCTTCGCCGACATTGCCGCCACTCTTGCTCAATTTTTCAACCTCAAACCTTGGCTCGTTGGCGAAAGTTTCCTCCGCCAAACGCCCTGAAATGAAAGCTCTCGCAATGGCGCTAAGACGAAAAGAAGACGAGCCCTTTGCGTATTTGCGCCTTTGCGAGCGCCCTCGCTGAATACGCGCGGCTTTTCACCATTCAAAATCCCTCATTCACCGCCATGCACATCCCCACCTTCATCGAGCGCAAACGCGACGGCGCGGAACTCGACGCCGCCGAAATCGCCGAGTTCATCCGCGGCTACACCGCCGGCGAAATCCCCGACTACCAGGCCAGCGCCTTCGCCATGGCCGTCTTCTTCCGAGGCATGACCGCCGCCGAAACCGGTGCGCTCACCCGCGCCATGATGCACAGCGGACGCGTCCTCCGCTACCCCGCCGGCTCGCCGCCCAAGGCCGACAAACACAGCACCGGCGGCATCGGCGACAAAATCTCGCTCATCCTCGCGCCCCTCCTCGCCTGCGACCATTTGTGGGTGCCCATGATCTCCGGCCGCGGCCTCGGCATCACCGGCGGCACCCTCGACAAACTCGAAAGCATCCCCGGCTTCAACGTCGCCCTCAGCGAAGCGCAAACGCTCGCGCAGCTCGCCCGCATCGGCGTCGCCATGATCGGCCAGACGGAAAACATCTGCCCCGCGGACAAAAAACTTTACGCCCTCCGCGACGTCACCGGCACCGTGCCGTCGCAGCCGCTCATCGTCGCCAGCATCATGAGCAAAAAGCTCGCCGAGTCCCTCGACCGCCTCGTGCTGGACGTGAAATTCGGCTCTGGCGCCTTTATGAAAACGCGCGGCGAAGCCGCCGAACTCGCCGCCGCGCTCGAAGCCGTAGGCCGCGAAATGGGCGTCGAGACCAGCCACCTGCTCACCCCCATGGACGAGCCCCTCGGCCGCACCGCCGGCAATGCGCTCGAAGTCGCCGAAGCCGTCGAGTGCCTGCGCGGCGGCGGCCCGCCTGACATCATCGACCTCACCCTCGACCTCGCGGAGAAAGTCGCCGACGCCCCGCGCACGCAGCTCGCGCGCTGGCTGCACGACGGCACCGCGTGGCAAAAATTCGTCGCCCTCGTCGAAGCGCAAGGTGGCGACGCCACCGCGCTGGAACGCCTCACCGAGATCCATCGCGCGCCGGTCATCCACGAGGTTTGCGCCGGACAGGCGGGCCGCATCGCGCGCATGGATGCCGGCGGCATCGGCCGCGCCTGCGTCGCCCTCGGTGCAGGCCGCGCGCAAGCCACCGACCCCATCGACTTCGCCGTCGGCGTCAGCGCGATCCAGTCCGTCGGCACCGCCGTCGCCCGCGGCGAGCCGCTGCTCCGCATCCACGCCCGCTCCGACGCCAGCCTGCAAGCCGTGCTTCCGCTCATTGAGGGCGCAATCAGCATCGCGTGAGAAGCTACGACGCGAATTCCACCACGCCGGAATCCGCCAAATGACTCCCGGCCCGCTCACGGAAATCCTCCGCGCCCGTATCGCCGCCGCGGGCTCCATCCCGTTCCGCGATTTCATGGACGCCGCGCTCTACCACCCGGAGCATGGCTACTACACCTCGGGCCGCGCGAGCATCGGCCGCGGCGGCGATTTTTTCACCAGCGTCAGCACCGGCCCGCTCTTCGGCGCGCTGCTCGCGCGGCAGTTTGCGGAAATGTGGGCCCACCTCGGCGAGCCTGCGGAGTTCACCATCGTCGAGCAAGGCGCGCATCGCGGCGACTGCGCGCGCGATGTCCTCACCGCCCTGCGCGCGCAGAGCCCGTCATGCTTTGCGGCCACGCGCTACGCCATCATCGAGCCGTCCGCTTTTTTGCGCGCGGCGCAAAACGAAACGCTCATCGGGTTCGCTGACCGCGTCCGCTGGTTCCCCACGCTCGACATGCTGCCGCCATTTACCGGCGTGCATTTTTCCAACGAACTGCCCGACGCGTTCCCCGTCCACGCCGTCGTGTGGGACGGCACCGCCTGGCACGAAAGCCACGTCGCGCTCGACGGCGAACGTTTCACCTTCGCCGACCGCGCCATCACCAGCGGACCGCTGCAAGCAGCGCTCGCCCAGCTCCCGCCCGTCCCCGCCGGCTACCGCACCGAAATCAATCTCGCCGCGGCCGCCTGGATCGCCGCCCTCGCCGCCCAGCTCACCCGCGGCTTTGTCCTCATCATCGACTACGGCTTTCCCCGCGCCGAATATTACCGCCCCGAGCGCACCACCGGCACCCTCACCGGCTACGCCCAGCACCGCCGCGTGGACGACGTACTCGCCGCGCCCGGCGAGACCGACCTCACCGCCCACGTCGATTTCACCGCGCTCGCCGAGCGCGCCACCACCGCCGGTTTGCGCGTCGCGGGCTTCACCGACCAGCACCATTTCATCGTCGCCCTTGGCGCCCAGCATTTCCCCGCGCACGTCCCCGACAACGCCGCCGGCCAGCGCGAGCTGCGCGCTTTCAAAACTCTCATGCACCCGCAAATGATGGGCCGCAGCTTCCAGGTCCTCGCGCTCGAAAGGGCCACCGCCTTTCCCACTCCGCTCACCGGTTTCCGCTTCGCCCGCGAACCCGCGCATTCGCTGGGGCTGTAGGCTCCCCTTACCCCGCCGCGATATTCCGCAGCACCGCGCACAGCGCGCTGATCTGCCGCGGCGTGTGGCGTGCCGAGAGCGTCACCCGCAGCCGCGCTGCGTCCCGCGCTACCGTGGGGTAGCGGATCGCGGGGACGAGGAAGCCTTTCTCCGCCAGCAATTGCGCCGCTTCGAGCGCGGCCTCCGCCTTGCCCACGATCACCGGCACGATGGCGCTCTGCACTTTCCGCTCGCCGGAAAAAAGCGCCGGCATCTCCGCCGCAAACTGTGCGAGGTTTTGCCGGAGCTGCTGCCGCCGCTTTTCACCCGCGGGCGAGAGCATCCACTCCACTGCCGCGCAGCCTGCCGCCGCCACCGCGGGCGAGGGCGCGGTCGAGTAGATGAAGCTCCGCGCGCGGTTCACCAGCAGCTCGATGAGCCGCCGCCCGCCGCACACGTAACCGCCGCTCACCCCGAGCGCCTTGCTCAGCGTGCCCATGTGGATGTCCACCGCGCCCGCCAGCCCGAGCTGCTCCGCCAGCCCGCGCCCGTGCGCGCCGATGACGCCGACGGCGTGCGCCTCATCGAGCAGCAGCAGCGCGCCGAAGCGCCGCTTCAGCTCCGTGATTTCCGCGAGCAGCGCCCAGTCGCCATCCATGCTGAAGACCGACTCCGTGACCACGACCGTGCGCCCCTCGGGAAAATTTTCGCGCGCCCAGTCGAGGTGGCTTTCCAGCTTGCCCATGTGGTTGTGCGGAAAGACGCGGACGTGCGCGCCGCTGAGCCGCGCGCCGTCGATCAGGCAGGCGTGGGCGAGCTTGTCCAAAATGATCACGTCCCCCTTCCGGCACAGCGCGCCGAGCGTGCCGAGCGCCGCCGCGTAGCCGCTGGAAAAAACCAGCGCCGCCTCCGTGCGCTTGAACTCCGCCAGCTTTTCCTCCAGCCGCACATGCGGCGAAAGCGTGCCGCACACCAGCCGGCTCGCGCCCGCGCCCACGCCGTACTGGTCGATGGCCGCCTTCGCCGCCTCACGCAGCGCGGGCTCGGTGGCCAGGCCGAGGTAATCGTTCGAGGAGAAATTGATCAGCTTTTTTCCCGCCAGCTCCACCGCCGGCTGCTGCGGGGAATCCATCTCCCGCAGCGTCCGCAGCAGCGACCGCGCGCGCAATTCGGCGAGTTCGGCGGCGATGGTCGGCGGCATGGGCATCGGTGTATGGACAACCGCCACCGTGCGGAAGTCTTATCCGCGAAAGCGCCCGCCCGTCGCCCGCCTGCCGGATTACATCCCCGTCGCGCTCTTCGCCGTGCGGCGGAAACGCCGGCGCTCGCGGTAGCCCACCAGGCCGACCAGCGCCAACGCGCCAAAGATCGTCGTCGGCTCCGGAACCGGGACGAGTTCCTGATTTCCACCGAAGGAAATCTGCGCTCCGTCGCCGAGCCCGGTGCTGCCCGCGTCGCTGAAGAAATGAATCTGGCTCAGCTCCGCAGTGGTTAGGCTGCCGAGCGTGGTGAAGAGGAGCCGGTCACGCAGACCGTCGCCCGTCGTGCCGGTGTCCGTGCCGGTGAAGGCATTGGCATTGGTCGCCGTCCAGTTCCAGATGTTGAGGTTATTGAGGCCTAGGGTCAGCGTTGTAAAGGTCAGCTCGCTCGCGTTGCCCGCGCCGAAGTCGATCGTCGAGTTCGCCGTCAGCGTCAGCGCGCCCAGCGTGTCGCTAAAGCCGCCCGTGTTGAACGTGCCGCCCGCGAGGTTCACCGCGGCGGCGTCATTGATGGCATTGCTAGCACCCAGCAGCAGCGTGCCCGCATTGATGTTCACCGTCGTCGTCCCGCTCAGACTGCCGCTGACCGCCAGCGTGCCGCCATTGACGGTCGTCGTGCCGGTGAAGCTGTTCGCGCCGCTCATGGTCAAAGTGCCGGTGCCTTCTTTGGTCAGGCCGCCGGTGTCGGAAACGCCGCCCGCAAAGGACGTGGAGCTGTTATTGCCACCGGCAATCAGGGTCTTGCCGCCGAGGACGACAGAACCGGCCCCGGCCGTGCCCGCGAGAGAGCCGATGGTTTCGCTGGCCGCGGCAATGGCGGAGATGTTGAGCACGGCGGTGGCTCCGTTAATGTTGACGGCCGCGCTGTTTTCGATGGAACCAGCCCCGCTGAGCGCCAAGATTCCCGCGTTCACCGTGGTGGAGCCCGTATTGAGCTGCGCCGTGGTGAGGGTCAGGGTCCCGGAGCCCTCCTTGGCAATGGAACCCGCACCTGACAGCGCACTGGCCAGGGTGACGATATTGGCTTGGGTATCCAGACTGGCTGTTACTCCGGTGCCGATCGATTGGATGCGCGCAGAAACATCCTGGGTGTTAGCCGTCTTCCAGCGCAGCGTGCTGTTGCCAGTAAAGGTGATGTTCGCGGTGCCCAAGGCGTTGTTCGCAAATTCCGCCGTGCCTTGGTTCAGCTCCAAGTTACTCCCCGCGCCGGTCGTAGCCGCGCCATTGTAGAATTTCACCGTGCCTGCCCCTTCTTTCTTCAAGGTGGTTCCCGCAGCCAGGGTGAGCGCGGTATTCACCGTCAGGCTGCCGGCCACGTCCGTGACCTTTAGCCGGGCTTTGTCGGCGGTTCCGGTCGTACTGAGGTTGTCCACATCGCTCGCCGCGGTGCCGGTGATTTCAAAGAGGCTGTTACTCGCCGCGGAGGCCTGCGTCAGGTTGGTCGTCAAGGTGATGCCTCCGACCTGCAGGGTGGCCCCGGCATCCACTTGCACATTGCCCTTCCCGCCCACCGGCGTGACGAAGAGATTGCCGGTGCCGTCGTCGATTGGCTTGATCATGTCAGCGCCGTCGAGCGCGGCGATGCCGTCCTTGTAGCCGAAGCCGTAGTTCACGTTGAAGCCATTGCCGATGATCGGGCCGGCCCCGCCGGCGCCGTTGTTCATGCGGATTTCGATCAGATGCCAGCCGCTGCCGTAGCCGGCCAGCGTAATGCCCGCGCCGAAGTTCTGCGACGGCGTGCCCAGATTGGAACCGGTCGTCGGCGCTGTCCCAGTCATGCCTTGCGAGAACGCCGTGCTGACGACGCGACTGGTGCCGCCGTTCGCGGCGTTGAGCACGAGGGCGCCGTCGATCCAGACCGCCGCGCGGTCGTCGATGTTTTCGGCGAAGGAGAAGACGCCGTCGTTGTCCTTCACGTAGCCGGTGTAAACCCAGGTGTCGTTGTCGATGTGGCCTGTCAGCGCCTGTTGCGTCACGGCGTTCGACTGGAGCATCCGCGGCTCGAGGCGGATGCCAAAGTTGCCGGGGTTGACCGCGCGGGCATTGGTCACGTCGAGCGCACCGCCGGGCACCGTGGTGATCCCTTCGAGCAGTCCGGGCGTGTAGCCCAGCGTCGTGCCGGCAATCGTGCCGCTCACTGTCGTGGTGCCGGCGGAGGCGCGCACCAAGCCGCTGTTGGTGATGCTGCCGGTGTGCGTGATCGCGCCCGCCGTGCCATCCAGATTCAGCGTGCCGCTCACCGCCGCAATCGCCGCAGCGGTACCGCTCGCGGTCGAGGCCGGGGAGCCAAACACCGTCACCGTCCCGCTGGTGGCGGCTGCTCCGGTGGGCGTCAGCTTCAAGGTTCCGCTTTGCACCTGGACACCCGCCAGGTTGTGCGTGGTGCCGTTGACATTCACCGTGTTGTCACCCGCAATGTGCAGACCCCCGCCGATCGCGCCCGTCGAGAGGTTCAACTGCTGGCCGCTGGTCACAAAGTTGCCGGTGCCGGTGAAGCTTCCGGTGGAGGTAATCGTCGCGGCTCCGCCGGCCGCGCCGACGGTGCCGTTGTTCGCGAAGCTGCCCACATTGAGCACGGTGGTATTGGTCACGGCCAGCGCGCCGCCCACATTACTAGCGTTCGAGGCGATGTTACCCGCGTTGGAGTTGACCGAAAACGCCCCGGTCACATTGAGGGTCTTGGCCGCTTCCGTGATGTAGAAGCCGCCGAGCGAAAAGCTCGCCACGGTCGAGGAAGTCGGGAGCACCAAGTTCTGCACCGTCGTCGTGTTAAAGGTCGGAGCGACCGCGAGGCCTTGGGGACCCGCGAGGCCGAGGCCGCCGGTGAAGCCGGTGAACCCGTTGATGTTCAGACGGCTGGCACCCGCCTTGATGAGCGAGCCTGCGCCGCTGAGGTTCGCAAAGCCGACCTGATAGCCGTTGCCGCTGTCCACGCTCAGCACCCGGCTGCCGGAGGTCACGGTCAGCGTGCCAAGGTTGACGATGTTGTTTGCGGCCGTCGTGCTCGTCTGGCGGTTCGCCTCAAGGTAGGAGTCCGCGGACAGCGTGACGTTGTTGCCATAGGTCACGGTCGTGGCGCTCACGTCCGCCGTGGCGCTGGCATCATCGCGAATGCGCAGGCGTCCGCCGTTCAGGTTGATCGTCGCCGTGCCCAGCGCGTTGCCCGTCGTGCGCGTGTTGGTCGTGACCGCGGGCAGCGCCACTTGATTCAGCAGGATGGCGTTGGCCCCGACCGTAATCGTGCCGCTGTAG
>JANPHJ010000269.1:0-1691 GCA_031424395.1 Chthoniobacter sp. | reverse complement strand
CAGCCACGGCTTCTCCATTCATTTCAAAACGCTCGTCCCGCCCGCGGATGTGGATGTCATCATGGTCGCGCCGAAAGGCCCCGGCCACATCGTCCGCCGCCAATACACCGAGGGCAAAGGCGTGCCGACCCTCATCGCCATTTACCAGAACCCGAGCAAGAAGGCCAAGAAGGTCGCGCTCGCCTGGGCCAGAGGCATCGGCGGCACCCGCGGCGGCGTCATCGAGACGACCTTCAAGGAGGAAACCGAGACCGATCTTTTCGGCGAGCAGACCGTCCTCTGCGGCGGCGCGAGCGCGCTGGTGCAGGCTGGTTTCGAGGTGCTGACCGAGGCCGGCTACGCGCCGGAAATGGCCTATTTCGAGTGCCTTCACGAGCTGAAGCTCATCGTCGATCTGATGAACGAGGCGGGCATCGCCGGCATGCGTTTCTCCATCTCCGAGACGGCCAAGTGGGGCGACGTGAGCGTCGGCCCAAAGATCATCGACGCTAGCGTGAAGAAGCGCATGAAAGCCGCGCTCAAGGACATCCAGAGCGGCAAGTTCGCCAAGGACTGGGTCAGTGAATACAAAGGCGGCTACAAGAAATACGAAGCCCTCCTCAAGGCCGGCGAAAAGCACCCCATCGAAAAGACCGGTGCCAAGCTCCGCGCGCTCATGCCCTGGATTCAGAAAAAGAATCTTAAAGGCGCGCAGGCCGCCTACTGACCGGCGCGACCGCGCATCCACTCATTGAGAGAGCCGGGCGAAAGTCCGGCTCTCTTTTTTTGGGAAAAATTTGCTGCGCTCTTCGCGAATCGTCAGGCGGCGGTCAGCAGGCCAAGCGCGCGTCGTCGTTCTGCGAGTGTGGCATAAAATGAGTGAACTAACAGAGGGCGCTCCCAGCGCAAAGCTCGATTCTTCACTTGATGCCCGTCCCTAATTTCTGACACACGCAAAGGGAGCCCGCGCGGGGCGGGGCGGGTTGTGAAACTCGCTCGTGCGAATGGACGGTCGCACGAAAGTCCGACTCTTTTCCGCCCGTCGCGTCTTGCCACGCCGGCCGCTTTGTGGAGCCTTGCCGCGTATGAAGACCACCCCGTTCCTCCTCGCCCTCCTCGTCTGCGCCCTCGCGCGCCTGCACGCCGAGCCTTCGCGCGTGCTGAAACTTTGGGACGGCCAGCCGCCCGGCGATTTCACCGTGCCCGGCCCGGAAACCGCGACGCAGCCCAAGCCTGGCGAGAATCCGCCGATCATGCGCCTCACCAATATCGCCGAGCCGCGGCTGGAGCTTTACGAGCCCGCCGCCAACATGAAAAACGGCGCGGCCGTGGTGATCGTGCCGGGCGGCGGCTTCGGCATCCTCGCGTCGGGCCACGAAGGCGCGGATCTCGCGGTGTGGTTTCGCGACCGCGGGTTCGTCGCGGGCGTGCTTCAGCATCGCTGCCCGACCAACAAGCTGCCGAAGCCGTGGGAATTCCCCGCGCAGGACACGCAGCGCGCCGTAAGCCTCGTGCGGGCGCGGGCCGCGGAGATGGGCGTGCAGCCGGATCGCGTCGGCCTCTTCGGCTTTTCCGCCGGCGGCCAGGTCGCGCTCATCGCCGCGACGAACGACGGTGCGCGCCTTTACCCCGCCGCCGACGACACCGACAAGACGAGCTGCCGCCCGGATTTCCTCATGCTCTGCTACCCGTGGAAAATCCTCGCCGACAAC
>JANPHJ010000268.1:0-55466 GCA_031424395.1 Chthoniobacter sp. | reverse complement strand
CGCGCTGGCGCAGCGCGAGGTGCTGCTGAATACCGCCCGCACCACCACCCGCGATGTGAACGGCCGCCTGTTCCGCATTCGGGCGGGCTTTTCCGACGCCCAATCCTCCGGAGGCACCCAAGGCAGCCTGGGCACCCAGGGCGGGGACGGCAAAACCATGCAGTCCGGCAAGGACGGCAAGAGCCAGTACGTGGAAACCACTTGCCGATTCGAGCTGTTTGGCTCGGGAGACTTCAATGCGTTTGACTTGGATGACCGCGGCCGGGCCAGCGGGTTCGACCAAAATGTACAGGCGGGAACTGCCGGCTTGGAATTTCATGTCAGCCGCAACCTAACCTTGGGCGTAGCTGCCAGCTATGTGAACAGCGATGCCGAAATCAGCCGCAACGTCGGCGGGATCGATATCGAGGGCGGGGCGGTCACCGCCTATGTCTCCGCGGTCTATGGCGGCTTTTACGCCGACGGCCTTTACAGCTATGGACAGTTTGCCGAGACGACCCACCGCCGGACGCTTGTAGGAGGCACCGCGCGCGGTGATACCGACAGTCATAACCACACCCTTGAGTTCAATACCGGCTACACCTTTAACCTAGGTCGCGTGCGCACCGGTCCGCTCGCCAGTGTCCAGTATGTGAATGGCGACCTCGACGCCTACAATGAAACCACCGGCGGCAGCGCGGCGTTGAGTTTCAAAGCGCAGGCTTACGAGTCACTGATCTCGCGCGTCGGCTGGCAGCTCTCCCTGCCCACGGAGACGCGCCTGGGCAAGATCACGCCGCAGATTCGTGCGAGCTGGGATCGGGAAAACATGGATCGCGCAGAAAGTGTGGGTCTCTCCCTGCAAAACACGCCTTTCCGTACCATTACCGGTGTGGGCAGTGCCAGACCAACGGTAACCAAAGGCGGAAAGTTCTCCGCCTCGGCCAAGACCGTCGCCCCGGGGCGGGACTACCTGAATGTGGGTGCCGGCGTCGCCCTGCAATTCTGTGAGCGCGGCACGGTGATCCTCGATTACGAAACCCACATCTTCCGCGAGAATGAAACCGCGCACCTCGGTTCCGTAAAGGTCGCCTGGGCCTTTTGATCTGCCTGCTGCACCGCCCGCGACGATACGACCTTTCAATCAATCAAACAAACCAACAACCAACCTCAGCTCACCATATATGAAACAACATCATCACACCGGCCGCTTCGCCCTTGCGACGCAGGTCTCCAAACTGTTCGTCGTGGCCTATGTGGCCGCGACCGCTTTATTCGCACCCACCGCCACGGTACTGGCCTCCAGCCACAGCGATGCGCCCCTGATCAAGCTCGATCCGCAAGCCAACCTGACTGACGTTTACGCCTTTGTCCGCACCCGCGCGGGCGGTGAAAGGGTGTTGGTCGTCGAAGTCAGCGTCCGCCCTTTTTCGGAACCGGGCGACGGAGGCATGTATGAGGCGTTCTCCGATGATGCGCTCTACAGCATTCATATCGCAAACCCTGCCACCGGTGCCGAAATCCAGCGCTATGACTTTCAGTTTTCGCCAGTCTCGGTTAACGGAAATTACAAAAACCTAAACACGATCTTGCGCTACGGACGGGGGGCTAACATTGGCGGCAATCCCGACGCCGGCGCTATCCAAACGGTGGGCGACACCCATCAGAACTTCGTGCAGACCTATACGGTCACGCGGGTCGCGGGAAATGCGTCCACGTTGCTTAACGGTGCGACCCCGCTGCTGGTGGCCCCGCCGAATGTCGGCGCGCGGGTCACGCCGCGGTACAACGATCTCACCGGCACTCCCCAGACCAATCCGCACTATGGCAAAGCTAACTCTGGGGCTGCGACCTCCGCTGCGACCGATGCCTATACGGCGCAAACCCGCTATAACTTCACATCCGGCGGCGCGCTCTTCACGACTTTCTGCGGGCCGCGCGAGGACGGTTTCTTTGCAGACACTCCCGGAATTTTCGACCTGCTCGATCCGCGCATTCTGAATAACAACGGAAATGCCAATGACGGACTCGGCCAGGATGGCAATGGCGTGGACGGATTCAAAGGCTTCAACGTGCTGCATTACTCGATTGTGATCCCGCTGGCCCAGCTCCCGGCGATTCCCTTCAACGCACCGTTCACGAACGGCGGGGCTCCGGGGGTCGGCGCGCGCAATGGCGTGGGCGTTTACGCCTCGGTGAGCCGCCCACGGGTGACCCTGCGCATGACCAATGGGGCGAATAACTCCTCCGGCCCATACATCCAAGTCAACCGCCTGGCCAATCCGCTCTTCAATGAGGTGCTCGTGGCGATCGCCGACAAAGATAACTACAACCGGTCGTCGCCAACGGCGGATGCGGCGAACTTTGCCAAGTATGCCCAGAACTCAGAGCTGGCCGCTCTGATCAATGTGGCGGTCTATGGCAACCCCACCGGTGCCGGGCCGCTGGTAACGACGGGCCGCTTCGATCTCGCGGCGGTTTACATCCCCGATGTGATCCGCGTGGACACGACGACGCCTTCCATCCGCGTCTCCGGCGACGTCGGATTTCATCGCCTGGGTTTCCTCGGCGGCGACACGCAAACGACGGCCACCGGCCAGGTGATCCCGGGCGGCTGGCCCAATGGCCGCCGGTTTGGCGATGACGTGGTGGATATCGCGCTCACGGCCGTAGTGAGCGGCCCGTCCTACAGCACTGTGACCCTCGTTGGCGACAACGTGCCGGCCAATGATCAGCTCTACAACCGCGTGTTTCCTTACGCGGCCACGCCGAATCCCGGCCCGCGCAACAGTAAGGATTCCGGGCCGAATGTCGGCCAATAGGCCGGCCCAACGCTGACTCGCTAATCGCGCCGGCCCATGTTGAATGGGCCGGCGCTTTTGTATCGCCCCACTACATGACTATCACTCCGAAGAGCCGGTTGCTCCCCCGCCTCGCGCTGGCCGTCTTGGCCGTTGGCGCAGCGCTGGCCGCGGCGCTGTTTTTCAAAACTCCGCCACCGCCCGTCGCCACCGGCCTCGGCGTGGTGGAGCAGGAGTTGCCGGCCAAGCGCAATGGGGAGGAAATCCTCGCGCTGGTCTCGTCATCCGCCGCCCACGCGGTGAGCGGGAAGGCGTTGACCGGGGGCGTGGCGCACGTGCGCAAAGCGCCGGGTGATGCGGTGCGGTGGGTCGCGCTCGGCGATCTACTCGCGCAGGCGCAGCGCGATTCCGCCGATCCGCGCTACTACGACCTGGCCGAAATGACCTATCTTCAGGCGCTCGAAATCGCTCCGCAGAGTGCCGCTGCGATGGCGGGGATGGCTTGGGTGACAGGCGGCCGCCATGCCTTCGCGGCGAGCATCCGCTGGGCGGAGCAGGCGCTCGCGCTCGATGCCGGCAACGCCGCCGCGGTGGGCATCCTCGGCGATGCGGAGGTGGAACTCGGCGATTACGACAAGGCGTTTGAGCACTACCAAAGGATGATGGATCTGCGGCCCGACCTTTCCTCGTGGAGCCGCGGCGCGCATCTGCTCTGGCTGACGGGTGAAAGTGATCAGGCCGTGGCGCTGATGGCCCGCGCGATCAAGGCCGGGGCGCCTGCTGCCGAGAATACCGCGTGGTGCCGCGCGAACCTCGCAACGATGCTGTTTCATCGCGGGGCGCTGGACGCCGCCGAGCAAGTGCTCGCCCCGGCGCTGGCCGCTGCGTCGCGCAACACCCACCTGCTCCTGGCCGCCGGTAAAATCGCCACGGCGCGCGCGGAGTTTCCCGCGGCACGGCAGCAGTATCTGAGGATCCTGGAGGCTGGTCCGAATCACGAAGCCCTCGCCGCGCTGGGCGACCTGAGTGCGCGGGAAGGCGACGCCGACGCGGCGGAAAAATACTACGCACAGGTCGAGACGCTGCATGCCGCGGGCGGGCTGCACGACCACATGCAGATGGCGAAATTTTACGCCGACCATGATCGCAACCTGGTCGCGGCGCTGCGCTTGGCGGAGCAGCACAAGCTCACGCGCAACGTGCTGGAGGCCGACGTGCTCGCGTGGGTCTATTTTAAAAATGGCGACCTCGCCCACGCGGCTGAGGCGATGCAGCGCGCGCTCAGCCGCAACACGCCGGACTCGGAGATGCACTTTCACGCGGGGATGATCGCGGCGGCGGCGGGCGACCGCGTCGCAGCCCAGCAGCACCTGCAGCAGGCGCTCGGTTACAATCCGCAATTCAGCGTGCTGCTCGCGCCCGTGGCGGTGAAAACGCTCGACCAGCTCGCCAGCGCGCCGGCCGCGGTGGACGCCGGCCCGGAGAACAAAGCCCCCGCGCTCCCGTGAAGGCGCTGGGCCGCCTCGCCGCGCTCCTGTTGCTGTCGCTGGCCAGCGCCACGGCGCACGATGAGCCAACCAGTTTTCTCGATCTCCACATCGGCGCGAACGGCCTCACCGCCAGCCTCGCGGCCTCGGCCACCGACCTCGCGCACGACCTCCCGGCGGTCGAACCCGGCATGCTGCTCGACCCCGCCGTCGCCGCCGCCCAGCGCGACGCCCTCGCGGCCATCGTGCGAGCGCGCCTGCACCTCGCCGCCGATGGCACGCCGCTCGCCGCCGAGCTGCGCGGCATCGTCCCCGCGCCGGGCCAGCGCGACGTGCATCTCGAACTGCACTACGCCTGGCCCGCCGTGCCCGCCGTCATCCAGGTGCAGGCGCGGCTTTTTCCCTACGATCCGCGGCACCGGACTTTCGTGAACATTTACGAAAACGGCAGTCTCCAGCGGCAGGAGATATTTTCCGGCGACGCCGCGCCGTTTGCGTTTCGCACGGGCTCGCGGCAGAGCCTGGTGAGCGTCGTCCGGTCGTTTGTTTTTTCCGGGGTGCATCACATTTTCATCGGGCCGGATCACATCCTGTTCGTCGTCGGGCTGCTGTTGCTCGGCGGGAGCATGGGGCAGCTTTTGAAAATCGTCACCGCCTTCACCATCGCGCACAGCATCACCCTCGGGCTCGCGACTTTCGGCGTCCTGCGCCCGCCCGCCGCGGTCATCGAACCGGCTATTGCGCTCAGCATTGTCTTCGTCGGCCTGCACGCTTTTCTCGGGAGCAAAATGCGCGATCCGCGGCTGCTGTTCGCGTTTTGCTTCGGCCTAATTCACGGCTTCGGCTTTGCCAATGTGCTTCAGGAAATGGTGCTCCCCCGCCACGCGCTCGGCTGGTCGCTGGCGGCCTTCAATGGCGGGGTGGAAATAGGCCAGGCCTGCATCGTTCTCGCCGTCGCCCCGCTGCTCGCGCTCCTCCGGCGGCGCAGCGTCCGTGCCTCCGAGCGGGTCGTCGCGGGCGGGGCCTTGGGCGTGACGGCAGCGGGCGCGTTCTGGTTTTTCCAGCGCGTCATCGGGTGAGCTGCGCGGGCCGATTGACGCAACTCAGCACCATCTGCGATTTGCCACAGGCATGCCGCTCGCGGCGTAGCCATCCGGGGAATCCGTGGTTATAACTTCCCCCGCTCAATGACTCCCACGACAACATCCCAGCCATTAGGTTTCACCCAGCAGCTCATGCTAGCCGATGGGTGGGAGGACTACCGGCTGCTCGACACCGGCGGCGGGCTGAAGCTGGAGCGCTGGGGCGAGGCGGTGCTGGTGCGGCCTGACCCGCAAATCATCTGGCCGCAGCATAGCAAGTGGGATAAGTGGGATGGCTGGTATCACCGGAGCGAGACGGGCGGCGGGCGGTGGGAGTTTCGCCGCACGCTGCCGGAGTCTTGGACGCTGCGCTATGGCGCGCTGACTTTCAAAATCCGCCCGACGGACTTCAAACACACGGGGCTTTTCCCCGAGCAGGCGGCAAACTGGGACTGGTGCGCGCAGCAGATTCGCGCCGCGGTCATGGCTGGGCAGGAGGTGAGGGTGCTGAACCTGTTCGGTTACACCGGCGCAGCCACGGTGGCGGCGGCGGCGGGGGGGGCTAGCGTGTGCCATGTGGATGCCTCGAAAGGCGTGGTGCAGTGGTGCCGCGAAAACGCCGCGCTGTCGGGGCAGGCGGGCGCACCCATCCGTTATATCGCGGATGACTGTCTGAAGTTCGTCACCCGCGAGGCACGGCGCGGGCGGCGCTACGATGCCATCATTATGGATCCCCCAGCCTACGGGCGCGGGGCCGCCGGGGAGGTTTGGAAGCTGGAGGAACACCTCTGGCCGCTGCTCGCGGAGTGCCGCGCTTTGCTAAGTGACCGGCCCTTGTTCCTGCTTATCAACAGCTATGCTTCAAAGCTGTCGCCGTTAGTCATGGGTAACTTACTAACCGAGCTGATGGCTAAACAGGGCGGTAACATCACCGTGGGTGAGCTGGGTCTGCCCAGTGAGCGCGGCGGGCTGGTGCTGCCCTGCGGCATCTTCGGACGCTGGCAGGCGCGGGCCGCGGGTGCGGAAAGCGGCGCGCGGTAGGGCGGGCGCAGAGTTACTTCGCCGCTGGCGCGAGCACGGCGCGGAGGGCGCGGAGGAGGCGGTCGGCGGTGTAGGGTTTTTCGAGAAAGACTTTCACCCCGAGCCCGCTGAGCACGGCCATGTTTTCCTTTTGAAAATGGCCGCTGCTGGCGATGACCCGCACGGCGGGGTCGATCTTGCGCAGCGCACGGACGAGGGCCACGCCGTCCATCTGGCCCATCGCCAAGTCGGTGAGCACCACGGCGATTTCGTCGCGGCGCTGGAAGTAGAGCGCGAGCGCATCCGTGCCGTCCTCGGCGGTGTAGGCGCGGTAGCCGTGGGCGGCGAGCGTGCCGACGAGTGCCTCGCGGATGGGGGCCTCGTCATCCACCACGAGGACCAGCTCGCCGTGGCCGCCGGCGACCGCGGCCTCGGTTTCTTTTTTTGCCACTGCGGCATCGGGCGAGGCGGGCAGGAAGACGGAAAAGGTGGTGCCCGAGCCGACCTGGCTTTGCAGGGTGAGCACGCCGCCGTGGCTTTTCACGATGCCGATGACCGTGGCCAGGCCGAGTCCGGTGCCTTTGCCCACTTCTTTCGTCGTGAAAAAGGGGTCGAAGATTTTCTCCATCGTTTCCGGCGACATGCCGCTGCCGGTGTCGGTGACGCGCAGGGCCACGTGCGGGCCGAGTTGCGCGCCGGGGTTCATGCTGGCGAAGTGCGCGTCGATGTCCAAATTTTCGGCGGCGACGGTGAGGGTGCCGCCTTCGGCGCCCATGGCGTCGCGGGCATTGACGCAGAGATTGAGCAGCACCTGGTGGAGTTGCGTGGCGTCGCCCATGACGGTCCACAGTTCGGTCGGGAGATTGGTCTGGATGTCGATGTTGCGCGGAAAGGTCTGCGCCATGATTTTCGCCAGCTCGCTGACGAGATGCTTTGGCTGGAGCAGCACGCGCTCGCCCTCCGCGCCGCGCGCAAAGGTGAGCACCTGCTTCACGATGCCCGCGCCGCGCTCGGCGCTGCCCTCGATGATGTTGAGCATTTTCTCATCGTCGGGCGCCTTGTGGTCACGCCGCAGGATGCTCACGGCCATGAGGATGGGCGAAAGGATGTTGTTCAAATCATGGGCGATACCGCTGGCCAGCGTGCCAATGCTTTCGAGCCGCTGCGCGCGGAGAAACTGGGATTCGAGCTTTTTCGTCTCGGTGATGTCGGTGTCGATGACCAGCACGGACTGCGGCGCGCCGGTCTCGTTGCGCACGAGCGTCCAGCGGCTGTTCACGATGACCTCGCGCCCGTCCTTGTGCCGGTGCGTGAGCTGGCCGCTCCACACGCCTTTGCGCAGCAGCTCGATTTCTGCCTCCATGACCTTCAGCCGGTCGCTGACGAAAAGCCCGACCGCGTCTGCCCCCTCCGCCTCCGCGGCAGTCCAGCCGTAGAGCCGCTCCGCGCCGTGGTTCCAGAAAAGCAGGCGCTGGTCGAGGTCGCGCACGATGATGGCGTCGGAGGCGAGGTTCAGCAGCTTGGCCTGCTCGCGGTTGCGCTCCTCGGCGTGGCGCTGCGCGGTGCGGTCGATGCTGAGCACGAGCACGGCGTCGCGCCCACCGAAGGAAATCTCGTGCCAGGTGCTTTCGACGTGCAGCAGGGTGCCGTCTTTGGCGGTGTGCCGCCACGCGGCGCTGGCCCCGCGCGGCTCGCTCGCGGCGTCCGCTCCGCCCTCGGGCGGCAGTTCCTCGGGCTCGGCGATCTGGTCCATCCTCAGGGCGAGAAATTCCTCGCGCGCATAGCCGTACTTTCGCACCGCCGCATCGTTCACCACGAGAAAGGCCAGGGTGTCCGCGTCCACCACCCACATCGGCAGCGGATGAGCGTGGAAGAGCAGTTGAAAGCTCGCCTCGCGCTCGAGAGCGGGCGCAGATGGCGGGGAAGGATCGGAGGTCATCGGAGGCGACGCGGGCGCGCGCCGCGCCCTTTCGTGTAGCGGTCGCGGACGTGGGCGGGAAGCATTTTCCACCCCGGTGCCGCGTGGGGAAATATGTCATGGACAAGCCGGGTGCGCTTCCTACGTTCCACACCCCATGACTTCCGAAATTCAAAAAGCCGTCGAGGCCGGCAAACTCTCCACCGCCGCCGGCGCGGCGCTCGAAAAACTCCAGCCCGGCACCTTCGTGGTGCATAAAAGCTGGGGCTTCGGCCAGATCGACGCGGTGAATTTCCTGGTCAGCCAGATGACCATCCATTTCAAGACGAAGAAGGGCCACCCGATGCAGCTCCAGTACGCGGCGGAATCGCTCGAGGCCATCGAGTCCGACCACATCCTTGCCCAGATCGCCGCCGACGGAGCCGCGGTGAAAGTGCGCGCGAAAGCCGACGCCACCGGGCTGATGCGCGCGGTGCTCACGAGCTTCGGCGGCAAGGCCACGCAGGAGCAGATCACCCAGGCGTTTGTGCCCACGGTGTTCAGCGACGCCGACTTCAAGAAGTGGTGGGAGGCCACCAAGAAGGTGCTGAAAAAGGACGGGCACTTCGTCGTGCCGGCGAAAAAGACCGACCCTTTCGAGCTGCGCGACGCGCCCGTCTCGCATGCCGCGCAATTCCTTGCCGCCTTCACCAATGCCCGCCAGCTCAAGGATCAGCTCAACGCGCTCGACCAGATTTTGAAAAACATCGGCGAGTTCACCGACCCCGCCGCGCAACTCACCCCGGTGCTGGCCACCGCCGACAGCCAGGCCCGCAAAAACCAACGCCTCAATACCGCGCACGCGCTCGAGATGCTGCTCGCCCGCGACGAGATCGCGGAAAAATCCGGCGTGCCGAGAGGCGCGGACACGCTCGGCGTCGATCAGGTTTTGCGCGATGAAAAGCGCCGCCTTGTCACGCTCATCGCCGACCTGCCCGCGGCGAAACACAAGCGGGTCTTCGCGGAACTGCCCGCCGCCTTTGGCGACGAATGGCCCGCGGTCGCGCTCGACTTTGCCACCCGCGGCAGCACCCGCGTCGTCACCGAAGCCGCGCGGCTGCTCGTGGAAAAAGGCCAGGTCGAGGCGCTCATCAAAGGCATCGACCGCGAGATCCGCGACCACGCGATCACCTCGGAAACCCTGATCTGGCTTTGCAAAGAACGCGAGGGCGCCTTTGCCGACCTCGTCAATCCGCGCCTCCTCAGCTCCATCATCGGCGCGCTCGAGCGCGATCAGTTTGACGAAAACAAACGCGACCGGCGCCTGCACGACCTGCTGCTCAACGACAAGGAACTCCTCCCCGACCTCATCGCCTCGGCCACCCACGAGGACATGCGCAACATCATGCAAAAGCTCATGCGCACGCCCGTCTTTGAGGAGCTGAACAAACGCTCCCTGCTCGGGCGCATCATCCGCCTTTTCCCCGAGATGCAGGCGCTCGTCTCCGGCGACAGCGACCAGAAGCAGGAGACCCTCGTCGTCTCGTGGGAGAGCCTCGACAGGAAGAAGGCCGCCTTTGACGAACTCGTCAACAAAACCATCCCCGAGAACATCAAGGAAATCAGCGTTGCCCGCAGCTATGGCGACCTGCGCGAAAACTTCGAGTTCAAAGCCGCCAAGGAAATGCAGCGCGTGCTCGGGCGCCGCCGCAGCGAAATGGAACGCGAACTCTCGCTCGCCCGCGGCACCGACTTTGCCAACGCCGACCTCAGCGCCGTCAACATCGGCACCACCGTCACCCTCCGCGAAATCACCGACGGCCGCCTCGACATCTACAGCATCCTCGGCGCATGGGACGGCGTGCCGGAAAAGGGCCTCGTCAGCTACCAGTCCGCGCTTGCCCAGGCGCTGCTTAGCCACCAGGTCGGCGAGCAAATCAACATCCCCACCGAGCACGGCGAACGCCTCGTGGTAATCGAGAAGATCGAGGCTTACCGGAAGTAACTTATCCGTCCAACGCCTGCTCCTAGGATGAGCCGGAGCGAAACTTGCCCGCCAGCCAGGCTTCCAAGGCAGCAGCCAAACGTCATTTCCCATCAGCTTATAAGACCCTCCCCATGCGCACTTACACCCGGCGTCAATTTACCCATCTGGCTCTCTCCGCCCTGCCCGCTGCCGGCTTGCTCCCGTCCGTCCGCCCCTTGCTGGCCGCCGCGCCCGCGGCAAAGCCGGACTCGAAATTCGCCGGCGTCCAAATCGGGCTGAACGTCCCCTACAGCTTCGGCGCTCCGACCATGAGCGGCGACGACGTGCTCAAGAACTGCGTGCAACTCGCCCTTAGCGCCGTGGAACTGCGCACCCAGCCGGTCGAGACGTTTCTCGGCGCGCCCATCAGGGGCGCGACTCCCGCCGATTCCGCCACTGCATCCATCCGCCAGTGGCGTGAAACCGCCCCGCTGGACAAGGCGCGCGACTTTCGCAAAAAATACGAGGACGCTGGCGTGCTCATCGAGATCATGAAAGTGGACGGCCTCTTCAAGATGAGCGACGGCGAGTTGGACTACGCCTTCAACCTGGCCAAGACGCTCGGCGCGCGTGCCCTTTCCACGGAGATTTCCAAGAGCGACGACGAACTCAAGCGCGTTGGCCAGTTTGCCGACAAGCACAAGCTGATGGTCGGCTACCATGGCCACACCGCCACCGGCCCGGAGCAGTGGAAAAAGGCGTTCGCCCTCGCCGAGCACAACGGCGCCAACGTGGACATCGGCCACTTCGTCGCCGGCGACTTCGGCTCCCCGGTCGCCTTCCTCACCGAGCACCACGCCCGCGTCACCCACGTCCACATCAAGGACCGCAAGAAAGGCAACGGTCCCAACACGCCGTTCGGCGAAGGCGACACGCCAATCGGCGAGGTGCTGCGGCTGATCCGCGACAACAAATGGCCCATCCAGGCCACCATCGAATTCGAATACAAAATCCCCGCCGGTTCCGATCGCATGACGGAGCTCGCCCGCGCCGTGAAATACTGCCACGACGCCTTGGTGTGAGGCGCAGCCGGGCTGATTGGACCGTGCCACAAGCCTCCCGGCGAAAAGCAACAGGAAGCCTCTGCCACCGTTTCCGCTCCTCCCGCGATCTTGAGCACGTCCTGGAGTTTACACAGAAATCGCCGTCCAAGAGCGCCTGGTCATCGCTCCCGGCAAATGCGGCCCAAGTGTTCACGCCCATTTCTTTGCCGACCGTGCATCCGCAAGGCATCGTTGCGCTGCGCCCGAAGACGAACTTCGCCATGCCCTCCTTCGTCTGTGCTCGGTCACCGAGCGCGGCCTGGCAAATTTGGAAATCTCCGGCGAATCCCGACGACTTACTCTTCGATGCTGCAGGCGGAGAAAGGCGCCGCCGGCGCACATTTGATTTGCCAAGCGCCGCGCCCCCTTTTACACAACGCGCCGGTTTTCTGACCCGGCGCGCGCCTTTCGCCGCGCGCCCCACTTACTTAAATACTAACTCCTAATTCCCAAATTCCATGTCACTAACTGAAATCGTTGAAGTTCACGCCCGCCAAGTCATTGATTCGCGCGGCAATCCGACCGTCGAAGCCGATGTCTCGCTCGCCGGCGGCGCGGTGGGCCGGGCCATCGTGCCGAGTGGCGCGAGCACGGGGGAGCATGAGGCGTGGGAACTGCGCGACGGGGTGAAGGATCGCTATCTCGGCAAGGGTGTGACGAAGGCGGTGGCGAACGTGAACAAGTCCGTCGCCAAGGTCGTCGAGGGCATGGACGCGCTGGATCAGCTCGCGGTGGATAAGGCGATGATCGTGCTCGATGGCACGAAGAACAAAGCCAAGCTCGGCGCGAACGCCATCCTCGCCGTTTCGCTCGCCACAGCGAAAGCGGCCGCGCAGCAGCTCGACCAGCCGCTTTACAAATACCTCGGCGGGCCGAACGCGAAGGTGCTGCCGGTGCCGATGATGAACATCGTCAACGGCGGCGCGCACTCGGATGCGCCGGTGGATTTCCAAGAGTTCATGATCGTGCCGAAAGGCGTGGCGTCGTTCAGCGAGGCGATTCGCGCGGGCTGCGAGATTTTCCACGCGCTGAAAGGCGTGCTCAAGGGCCGCGGGCTCTCGACGGCGGTGGGCGACGAGGGCGGCTTCGCGCCGAACTTCGAGAGCGCCGACGATGCGCTGGAGACCATCGCTGCGGCGGTGAAAAAGGCGGGCTACAAATTCGGCAAGGAGATCTTCATCGCGCTCGATGCGGCCTCGAGCGAGTTCTACGACAAGGCGAAGAACCTCTACGTTTTCAAAAAGTCCGACGGCTCGAAGCGCACGGCCGAGGAACTCGTGGCCTACTACGTCGCGTTGCAGAAGAAGTTCCCGATCATCTCGATCGAAGACGGCTGCGCCGAAAACGACTGGGTCGGCTGGAAGAAGCTCACTGACGTGATGGGCGCGAACACCCAAATCGTCGGCGACGATCTTTTCGTGACCAATGTGGAGTTTCTCCGCAAAGGCATCGACAGCGGCACGGCCAACTCGATCCTCGTGAAAGTGAACCAGATCGGCTCGCTGACCGAGACGCTCGACGCCATCGAACTCGCCAAGGAAAACAACTACACGGCGGTCATTTCACACCGCTCGGGCGAGAGCGAGGACAACACCATCGCGGACATCGCCGTGGCTACGAATGCCGGCCAGATCAAGACCGGCTCGCTCTCGCGCACCGACCGCGTGGCGAAGTACAACCAGCTTTTGCGGATCGAGGAAGAACTTGGTGACAACGCCGTCTATGGCGGTAAGATGCGGTAAGTGAGCGCGGCCCGAAGCCACTTCCAAACCACCACCCCGAGCGGGGGAATCTGGCATTCCCTCAACCGGCTGCTCACCGTGCTCATCGCCCTCGGCATCGTCGGCATCGTCGCCATCCGCTTCAACCCGGAAAACTCCAAGCGCCGCGCCCAGCTCACCATCCTCGACCAGCTCAAGCTCGACGTGGAGCAGGCCCGGCAGGAGCTGGCCCGCAACACCCGCGAAGAGGAAATGCTCAAGCACGACCGCGAATACCTGGAAACCATCTCCCGCGACCGGCTCGACCTGATGAAAGAGGGCGAGATGATCTACCGCCTCGACCCGCCGCGAGTGGAAAAGGGGAAGATGCGGCTGAATCAGTAAGTTGGGCTTTCTCAGCTTGTCCCGAATTCGACTGGAGGTATTTTCCCGCCATGATTCTCGAAACCATTCCTGACGTGAGCCGGTTGACAGCAGCCGAAAAGCTCCTGCTGGTCAGTGAGCTCTGGGATGACTTGGCCGCCCACCCCACCGAAGTCCCCGTTTCCCGTGAACAGATTGCCGAGCTTGACCGACGCATGGAGCTTACCGCCGCGACCCGAGCCAAGTGACCACATGGGAGACCATCCAGCAGCGCCTCCTCGGCCGGACTTTCGGCGGTGAGTGAGCTGGTTTTTCTATTCTCTGCCGATGCCGATATCCAGACTGCTTACGAGTTCTACGAGGCGTATCAGGAAGGGCGGGGCGAGGTTTTCATGCGGCACTTGGAGGTGGCTTCGGCGTCTCCGAACTTTCCCGGAGATTGCTCCTGCCATCCACGAGGCACACCGGCGTTTGCTGGTTCACGGTTTTCCCTACGGTGTCTTTTGCACGATTGAGGGTCGGCGCATCATCGTCGCCGCTGTCATGGATCTCCGCCAAGACCCGGAAATCATTCGTCGAAGACTGCGCGGACGAAACGCCTAACCTCTGCGGCAAGCGGCTCCGCCGTCGTTGACCTTGGCGATGCTCGCCCTGGCCCCCATTCAACCCATGACCCTCATCCGCGTTCTAATCCTCACCGCACATTTCAGCCTTAGCCTTCTGACCCCCGCCTTTTCCCAAGAGCAGGATTCATATCGGGTGCGGGCGCAAATGGAGCAACTCGAGTCGAAGGTTTCACGACTCGACCACGACCTTAGGAACGCGAGTAACACCGGTCTCGTCGCATTTCTTTTCGGCGTATTCTGTGCGCTTTGGGCTCAGAACACCGGACGGAGCGCTTGGCTATGGTTCTTTCTCGGTTTGTTTTTTAACTTCATAACAGTCCTGTTTCTCCTTACTAAGAACTCCAACGATAACTTCAGGAAGCGAAAGCTCGGACGCATTTCTTAAACTCCCCCTGCGCACCTGCGACTCTCAACTTCTCACCTAACAACCCACACCTTTCTCATGGACCTCAACGCCATCAACACCGACCAGCTCAAAGCCCGCGTAGGCGAACTGCGGAGGTATCTTTGACTTCGCCACACTTCAGACCCGCCTAGCGGAACTCGAAGGCCAGATGGCCGAGCCCGATTTCTGGACGAATAAGGAACGCGCCCAAAAGAACGTCGAGGAAGTCTCCGCGCTGCGCGGAAAAATAACCCCGCTGCTCGCGCTCGATCTGCAGGTCGAGGACCTGCCCGTGCTCATCGAACTCGCGCTCGAAGCCAAGGACGCCGACAGCGCCGCCGAGGTGGCCAAAGAGCACGCGCTCATTTTGCGCGGCCTCCCCGACTTCGAGCTGAAGATGCTCCTCGCCGGGCCCAACGACCGCTGCAACGCCTTCCTCACCATCAACTCCGGCGCCGGCGGCACCGAGTCGTGCGACTGGGCGGACATGCTCCTGCGCATGTACCAGCGCTGGATCGAGCGCCACGGTTTCAAGAGCCAGATCGTGGACATCCAGCTCGGCGACGAAGCCGGCATCAAGTCCTGCACCCTCCAGGTCGCCGGCGAAAACGCCTACGGCTACCTCGCCACCGAGCGCGGCGTGCATCGCCTCGTCCGCATCTCGCCCTTCGACTCGAATAAGCGCCGCCACACCTCCTTCGCCGGCGTGGACGTAGTGCCCGAGCTGCCCGAAAGCGCCCCCATCGAAATCAACGAAGCCGACATCGAGGTCGATACCTACCGCTCTGGCGGCAAAGGCGGGCAAAACGTCAACAAAGTCGAGACCGCCGTCCGCATCCGCCACCTGCCCAGCGGCCTCGTCGCCGCCTGCCAGAACGAGCGCAGCCAGCAGAAAAACAAAGTCACCGCCATGCGCCTGCTCCAGGCCAAGCTCCAGCAGATCGAGACCGACAAAGCCGCCGCCGACGTCAACGCGGCCTACGGCGAAAAGAGCGACGTCGCCTTTGGCAGCCAGATCCGCAGCTACGTCTTCCAGCCTTACCAAAAAGTCATCGACCTCCGCACCGGCGTCGAGACCAGTAATATCGACGCCATGATGGACGGCGACATCGACGCCTTCATCCAGGGCAAACTCCGCGGCCTCAAGCGCGAAAAAGGCGCGACCGACGACGAATAGCTGACCGCCTCTGCAAGTGGGCGGGGCTGACGCTAGGTAACGGTGGTGTCCCAACCACCACTCCACCCACCCCCGCCGGGCAGGCCGGGTCGCGCTTTGAAAAGACGCCGCTTTTTGGCGTACCCAGCCCTAATTACACTGTCTCCAAGGCTCGCGCGTCTGCAGCGAGAAGCCGTGGGGCGGCAGGCCCTCCAGGATGCGGGCGGTGGTTAGCCAGGAGGGCCAGGGGTGAGATTAACCCGTTTGGGGTACTAGGAGATTTCCTGAGCGCGCCTACGTTGGCCGCGGTTTTGGAAAATGCCCCCAAGCCTGCTCCCAAAAACCCCGCTCCAAACACCGCCATCCTGCCCCGTCGTCCCAACTTGCACTTCACAATCCCGATGAAATCTACCCGCTTCTCCAAACGAGCATCACGTCGCCGCACCGCACAGGTTCTCGCCGGTTCCATCGCAGCCCTCGTTGCCGTTCTGGCTTTTCATTCAACGGCGTTTTCCGCAAGCCAAACTTGGACCGGCGCGACGGCCAACTGGTCAACCGCGACAAACTGGACGAACAACTTGCTTCCGGGCAGCAACGCAAACGCCCAAAACAATGACGTGGCGACCTTCACTTTGGCGGGTGCCGCCACCCCCGTCCTCATGGACACGACCACTTTGAACATCGGCGGGATCACCTTCAACGGCGCGGGGGCTTTCACAATCGGCACCAATGCGGGGAATGCACTGTTTCTTTCCAGCATCGGCTCGGCCTTTGGCACGCACAGCATTAACATCACATCGGCAGGCACTGCTTCGCAGGTGATCGCCGCGCCGCTGAAATTTACGGCACCTTCGAGCACGAACGGCAGCTTTGGCTTCGTCAACAACGCGACGAACTCGGCGGTGACGCTGACGCTTAGCGGTGCAATGACAATGGCTTCGAGCGCCTCGCGTCCGACGACCATGGTCCTGGATGGCACGAACACGGGTGCTAATACCATCAGCGGGGCAATCACCTCTGCGGGTCAAGGCCAACTGGTTCCGCTCATGGTCAAGCGTGGCGCAGGGACCTGGACCTTGACCGCCGCGAATGCCTTCACCGGAACCGCGATGACGGATACCGCTACGACAAACTACGGCATCCAGATTCTCGACGGCACCTTGGTGGCTGCGAATAATTCAGCCTTGGGAACGAGTGGGACTGCCAATGCGAACCAAGTGTATATCGGCAACAAATCGACGACTTGGACCTACAACGGAACATTGACTAATATTTATACGAGCGTGGCGGGCGGCACGCTGCAGATCGCCAATGGCATCACGCTGGACAACGGTCTATCACTCAATCTTATAAACGGGGGCACCATTCAAGGCGTCGGCGCCGCGGCAACCAATTCACGCATCAATGTGAGCACGGCAGCGACGGGGGTAACGATCTCCACGCTCAACGCTGCGGATGTCTTCACCATCGGTAACGGCTCGAACGATTTTGCCGGCGGCACCGCAGGCACGACAGTGACGACGATTTCCGGCGCTGGCACAGTGCTTCTTGCGCAGGCGAGTAACTACGCCGGTAGCCTGTCCGTTGGAAATGGCAGCACACTGCAAATCAACTCGGATACGGCATTGGGAACGGTCACGACGGCAAACGTCACTTTGCTCGGCAACGGCAAGCTTCAAATCGGCTCCACTGCCAATAGAGCGCCCACTGTGGTGGGACTTATCAGTGCATCGGCAACCGCAGTGGTCGAGTCCAATTTTGCCGGGGCGAATCTCCTTACTGTAAATAATGCCTCAACTAATACCTACGCCGGTATCCTGCGAAACGGCACAGCAGGCATTTTAGCCCTAACCAAAGGCGCCGCGGGTGTGTTAACACTTTCCGGCACAAACACCTATACCGGCGCGACGACGATTGGCTTGGGCACACTTAATGTCACCGGCTCGTTGGGCACCTCCGCTGTGGCCGTGAACAACGGCGGCACGCTGGCCGGTGGCAACACGGCCGGCACGCTCGGCATCCTTGGCGGGGCAGTGGCTGTGGCCAGCGGTGGGCACATTGCTCCAGGCAATGGCGGTAACGGCACGGCTGGCATAGTGACGGTCGGGTCACTCACCTTGGGCATCGGCTCACAGCTCGACTACGACATCACCAACGCCAGCACGCTCGATCTGATCACGGTATCCAACAGCGGCGGGCTGGCGATCAATGGCGGCCAGTTGAACATCAACGGCGGCACCGGCCTCTTTACGGCAAACGGGGTTTACAACCTGATCGGATACACCGGCGCCATCGGCGGCGCCGTGACCAATCTGAGCGTCAACGGCAGCAATCAAGACCTCGCCAACAAAAGCTATAGCTTCAATTCTAATGGTTCGTTTGTAACCCTGACCATTGCCAATGCGGCGGTGTCAGCCAGCTTTTATAACGCCGACGCTGATGGCAACTGGAGCACTGGCCCGTGGACGGTTGGCACTCCGAACGCCGTGGGTGCCTTCGCAGCCTTCGGGGGCGGCGGAACCGAAATCACAGCCAATCGGACCATTGTGGTGGATGGCACCTTTACGGTGGGCACAATCAGCCTCAACGGCGCGGCTAACAGCAAGACCTACACGCTCGCCGCTGGCGGCGGCTCCCTCACACTTGATAACGGCGCTACAGCCGCAGCTCTGACCAACACCGCCAGCAGCAACACCATTGCCTCTTCGGTTATTCTTACGGCCAACGGTGTCACAACCACCGTGACTTCAGCCGCCGATACGCTCACCCTTTCCGGTGTGGTAAGCGGCACAGGTGCGATCACCAAGGCCGGCGCGGGCAAGCTGGCGCTCACCGGGGCCAATACCTTCGTGGGAAACACGACGATCAATGCCGGCACACTTCAGATCAACAGTGTCAACAGCGTCGGCGACGCGGCGAATACGGTGACGATCAACAACGCCACCCTGCAAGCCATTGAGAATATCACTACCACCCGCAACATCACTCTTGGTGACGCGGCGAGCGTGATCTCGGTGGATGCTACCAAGACCTACTCAGTCGGCGGCGTGGTCAGCGGCAGCGGCGCGCTGAACAAGACCGGCAGCGGCACGCTCGCACTTACCGGCACGAACACCTACACGGGCGGCACCAACCTCAACGCGGGCACCTTGGCCATCAACACCGACTCCAGCCTAGGCGACGCGGCGGGGGTGACAGCCATCAACGCGGCCATTTTGGAGACGACGGCCAACATCACCACCACGCGCGCCATCACTCTGGCCACCGCGGCGAGCACCATCCTGACCGACGCGGCCACCACCTACTCGGTCGGTGGGCTGATTTCGGGCACAGGTAGTCTCAATAAGACCGGGGCGGGCACCTTGGCGCTCACAAACGGCGGCAACACCTACTCCGGCGCGACGGTCTTCGGTGGCGGCACGCTTAGCCTGAACTCGGGCGCTGACGGCGGCACCGGCGGCATCGGCACCGGCGCAATTGTCTTTCAAGGCGGCACGTTGGCCAGCAACTACGGTTCAAGCACCACCCTTGTCATCTCCAATGCGATTTCGGTCGCCTCTGGGCAGAACGGCACGATCAACACGCCGCAACGAGTCCGCCTCAACGGCGCTGTCAGCGGTGCTGGCACGCTGAACTTGGTGATCAATTCGCCCATCAGCCGCAATGACTTCCAGAACAATTTCAGCGGCTTCACCGGCAACTTGAACATCACGGGCACTGGCACGATCCGCTTGGGGATCGTGTCGCTCGGCACCGGCCAGCCGAATTTCAATAGCGCTGGCTGGGCGAGCACCACGATGAGTCTGGATGGTGTGACCCTCGCACCGACGACCAACAGCGGCGGTAACACCATCCTTATCGGCACTCTGACGAGCACCAGCACTGCCGGCGTCCTGGCGGGTGGAACCGCCGGCACTGCCACCTATTCGATTGGAGCGTTAAACGCTCCGGCGAGCGCCTACGGTGGAACCATCACCGGCAACGCCGCGCTAACGAAGACGGGCACGGGCACACTGACGCTGACGGGGGCCAATACCTATACGGGCGCTACGCTGATCAGTACGGGGACGCTGCAGATCGGCAATGCCGGCTCGACTGGAACGCTGGGCAACCTCGGTTTGGTCACCAACAACGCCAGTTTGATCTTCAACCGCTCGGATACGGCTTACACGGTGCCGAACGGGATCAACGGCACGGGCACGGTGGGCATTCAAGGCGGGGGAAAAATCACCTTCACGGCACCCAATGGCTATACCGGTCTGACGACGATCAGCGGCGGCAGCACCTTGAACATCAACGGCCAGTTCGCGCTCGGCGGCAGCGTCTATGGCGGACTGACGTTTGGCACGGGCGGTGGCACGCTGCAGTATGCGACGGCGTTCAGCGGCAACGGATCGGGTGACATCTCGCAGGACGCAGGCGGCACTGCGAAATCCGTGACCTTTACCGGCACTGCCACGGTCGATACGAACGGCAACGACGTGACCTACGCCAACACGATCGGCAACTCGGGAGCGGGCGGACTGACCAAGATTGGCGCCGGCACCCTGAGTCTCAACGGAGCGAACAATTACACCGGCGCGACCCTGATCAGTGTTGGCACCTTGCAGCTCGGCAGCGGCGCCACTACCGGCTCCCTCTCGGCGAGCAGCGCAATCACCAACAACGCGACCCTGGCTTTCAACCGCTCGAATACGCTGACTCAAGGCACCGAATTTGCCGCTACGATCAGTGGCACGGGTGGCGTGAATCAGGTGGGAGCAGGCACTACTATCCTCAACGGCACGAACACCTATGCCGGTGCGACCCTGATCAGTGCTGGCACGCTGCAACTGGGCGACGGCGGCACCACTGGCTCGCTGGCAACGGGAAGCACGATCACCACCAACGGCACGCTGGCTTTCAACCGCTCGAACGCGCTTGTGCAAGGCACGGACTTCGCGGCCGGGATCACCGGCACCGGAGGGGTCACCCAGGCGGGCAGCGGCACGACGACCTTGAACTCCACGAACGCCTACACCGGTGTGACCGCGGTCAGCAATGGGACGCTGCTGGTGAGCGGCAGCCTCAGCGCGACGACGACGGTGAACATCACAGCCGGCACGCTGCTGCTGGGCGCGTCGAATGTGATCAACGACGCGGCGGCGGTGAACCTCGGCGGCGGCACGTTCAACACCGGCGGATTTAGCGAGACGCTTGGTGCGCTGACGCTATCCGCGACCTCGACGATTGATTTCGGCGCGGGCAACGCGAACGAACTGACCTTCACCACGCTAACTCTCGGGAGCAACAACCTGAACATCTGGAACTGGACGGCGACCAATCTGCCGATAAACGCGGATGGCGGGACGGCAGGCGACGGTCTGCGGGATCGTCTGCTCTTCACCACGCTCGGGACTTTGAGTGCCGGGGAACTAAGCCAGATTCACTTCTTCAGCGACGCTGGCAGCACCGGGCTTGGCGACGGGCGGCAGATTTCCTTCGGCGCAAATCAGGAACTCGTGCCCGTGCCAGAACCGACCACAATCCTCGGCGCGCTAGCGCTGGTCGGGCTGGTGGGCTACCGCGAGCGGCGGCGGCTGGCGGCAGTCCTGCGGCGGGCCTAGCCGCGCGGGTGGCGGGTTTTTTACCGGGCCGGGCGCAGCGCGAGGTCCACGATTTCGCCGGGGAGCACTTTCAGGTTCGGCGGGAGGCTGACGTGGAAGGTGAGGGCGCGCGCTTTGAGGGTCATGTTCGGGGAAATGAGGGTGGTGTCGAAGAACTCGTATTGCGCGCCCACTTGGACGACCTCGCCTTTTTGCGTCTGCCGCCGGGCCGAGCGGGTGCGGATTTCCACGGTGTCGCCGACTTTGGGGATGACCTGCGCGGGGCTGGGCACGTAGCCAATGATCCGGGTGGGGTTCGTGGAGGTGATGGTCAGGATTTCTTCGCCGGCGGTGACGGTGTCGCCGCTGCGCTTGAGGACGCGGGTGACCACGCCATCGAAGGGCGCGATGAGGGCGACGGGCTTGAGCTCGGCCTCGAAGCGGGCGCGATCCGCGGCGATTTGCCGGGCAATGCCGGTGCTGGCGTTGCTGACCTGGCTGGCCTGGAGCTTCTGGAGCGCTTTTTCATAGGCCTCGATGACGGTGGTGCGGTGGGTGACCTCGGCCTTGAGGCGGTCGCGTTTGGCGCGGGTCAGGTCGAGCTGCGCGGCCGAGATGACGGATTTGCCGCCGCTGGCGAGGTCCTGATCGCGCTTGAATTCGAGCTCGGCCTCGATGAGGCCGGGCTGGGCGATGGCGAGCAGGATGCGGGCGTTGAGCAGGCCGAGCTGCATCTGCTCGAAGCTCTGGGCGCGGTTCCATTCGCTGGATTCGAGGCGCACGCCGGCGCTTTCCAAGTCGGCCTGGATCGCGGCCAGCGCGGTTTGCAGCACCTCCGGCCGGGCGATGATGACCTGGCCGAGTTCCTGGCCTTTGGTGACCAGCGCGAAGCGATCCACCGCGAGGCCGCCAATGCTGCCGGCCTGCACGCTCGCGACGATGCTGGTGACGGTTTCCACCTCGCCCACCACGGAGGCGGGAATGACGACCTGGCGCCACAGCAGCCCGACGGCCAGGCAGACGAGCGCGAAGACGAACACGGGCAGCGTGCGCAGGCGAAACTGCTGCCAGCGTTGCGCGAGCGGCGTGGGGATGGGCGGCAGGGGAGTGGGTTTCACAATTCGGATTCGTCTTCGGCCCGCATGCTGGTGACGCGGGAAACCCCGGCGGTCTCGCGCAGCTCGCTTAGCAGCTCATCCGCGCGCCCGGAGTCGCGCAATACCAGGCGGTAGGAAAAGTCGGTGCCGGCGCTGCCGGGCTGGGAGCGCTGGCTGGCGCAGAGGGCGGTGCGGCTGTGGCGGTCGAGCAGGCGGCGCAGTTCGGCGAGTTCCGCCTGCGGGCGGTCCCAGTGGAGATTCACGATGACATCGTAGCGCAGCCGGCTGCCAAACGAGGTGTACCAAAAGTAGAGCATGGCGCAGGAGGCGAAGCAGCAGCCGAGGATGGCGCTGGCAAATTTCTGCGTCCCGCTGGCCATGCCGATGACGATGACGATGAGCACGTAGGCCGTGTCCAGCGTGTCGCGCAGGACATTGCGAAAGCGCACGATGCCGAAGACCGCCATCATGCCAAACGCGGTGACCAGGTTGTTCGAGAGCACGGTCATCGTCAGCGCCACCATCATGGGCATGATGATGAGCGAGTTCACAAACGAGCGCGAATACGAGAGGCCCGCGTAGGTGAACATGTACACCCATGCGATGACGTGCCCGCACCCGAAGGCCAGCAGCAGGCCGAGCGCGGCCGAGGCCCAGTTCGTCGGCACCAGGCCGTAGTCGCCGTTAAAAAACCAGTCCGTCATGGCTCGTGACCGGGCGCGGGGTGCAGCGCCGCCCGCGCCGTGGCCCGGCTGCGGTGCCACCCGGCCTGCGCCTCCTCCGTGGGGGCGGCGAGCACGGGCGCGCCCAGGCGGTCCATGCCGATGAGTTCCGCACCTTCCACATACTTGGCTGCGCCGCATTGCTGGCAGCCGAAAGTCCGGACCAATTCGCCAAACCATTTGGGAAACCGGTCGGTGAACTTCAGCTCCAGAATGACCGCGTTATCAAAGGCCAGCACGGGCTTTTCCATCTGCGTGGAAAGCCGCGCCGTCAGCTCGGCCTCGGCGCGCACCTGGCGGTCCAGCGTCACGCGCACGGTGTTGTTCTCCGGCTGCACGTAGGCCTCGCGCAGGTAGGCCACATGCACTTTGGGCCGCGCATGGATTTCCTCCATCAGGTCGCAGAACCGCCGCAGGCTGGCCATGTTCTTCGGGTCGGGGGCGAGCAACTGCGCCGGGTCGTGCGGCTCCCCGGCCAGCAAGCCGGCCACCGCGTCGCGCCGCACCGCCACGCGCTGTTTGATGATGCAGTTATTGACCCGCCGTTTGATCTCGAAAAAGACCGGCGTGCCGGGGTCTTCGTTGTAAAACCGCAGCCGCAGTTTGTAGCGGTTCTTGTTGCCATTGATGGTGTCCTGCGCCAGCCGCAGCGCGTCCGAGTCCAGGTAGAGGTTATGCACCGGGTAGGCGTCGGCCGGGCACCCGAGGCCGTATTCATCGACCGTCAGATAGGAGCGCACAAAATCGCTGATCCGCCGCGCCACCGTCTCCTCGACGAGGTACTTCTGCTCGAAGCGCTGCTGCTGCATTTTGTCTTGGGCCATGGTGTGAAAAGGGTTGGTGCTTTCGACGCCAGCGCCGCGGGCGGGCGGGGCTGGTGTCACTTCGTCTCCGGCAAAACTAGGCCGGGACGGGTGGCGAAAAAAGCACGAGTTCACCACATTGTCACTTGCTGTCTCGGGCGCGTGCGCCTCAGCGCCGCCCCACGCGGGCTCAGGCGCCGGCGCGCAGCACGCCGTCGGTGAGGATCTTCGCCCGCAGGCCGCCGTGGCCTTTGAGCGCCACCTCGGTGCCGGGGTGAAAGGCGGCGTTCATCCAGTGGCACGGCGCGCAGTGGCAGGTGCCGAGAAAGCGCACGCCCTGCACCTCAAACTCACGCCCGTAGAGCGTGGGCAGCTCGATGCCGGAGGTGATGACGTTGCGGCGGAAGACCGCTGGGTCGCGGTCCCGCACGCCGAAGTCCGCGCAGAGCCGGTCATAGGTTTCGCGCGCAAAAAAGGTGATCTGGCCCTTGTAGTCATCTTTGAAATCGAAGAACCGGTCGCCCTCGATCCCCCGCCCCGCGCGGCACACGAGTTCCGGCTGCGCGAGCATCGGGTGCTCGCCCGCGAGCCGGCCGTGGTGGCCGAAATAGTTGTGGCCCGGCGAAAGGTAGAGCTGGCGGATGTGGATGCTCGGAAGGTCGGTCACGCCGCACTTTAGAGCGTGGCGGAAAAAGCGCTCAAACTCTTTCCCCGCGGTCCGCCAGCGCCGGTTCGTGCTTCCCTTCCGCGCGCCCATTTCCCATTTTCCCCGCCCGTGCTCAGGAATCGCACGGTTCCACCGGCCACGCCTTTATGACCAACGACATGCCCGCCCCGCTCCTCTCGCCGATCCTCAAACATTTGCGCGAACTGCATCGCGAGATCTCCGCCGTCACCGACGGCGAGGTCGCCACCTACATCCCCGAGCTGGCGAAGGCCGATCCGCGCTGGTTCGGCATCTGCGTGGTGACGACGAACGGCGGCGTGTACGAAATCGGCGACGCGCGCCAGGAGTTCACCATCCAGTCCATCTCAAAACCCTTCGTCTATGGTCTCGCGCTCGAAGACCACGGGCGCGCGGACGTGCTGGCCAAAGTCGGCGTCGAGCCGACGGGCGATGCGTTCAACTCCATCTCGCTCGACCCCGTCACCGGCCGGCCGCGCAACCCGATGATCAACGCGGGCGCCATCGCCAGCACCGGCCTCATCGAGGGCCTGACGCCGCAGGTGCGGCTGCGGCGCATCCTGGAAATGTTCGCGCACTACGCCGGGCGCGAGCTAGCTGTGGACGCCGCGGTTTATGCCTCGGAAAGCGCGACCGGGCACTGCAACCGCGCCATCGGCCAAGCTCGCCGCGCTCGGCCACACCCACCCGCGCATCAAAATCCAGCTCCTCGAAAACCTCAGCCTCGCGCTCTGCCGCAAGCTGCGGAAGGCCAACCGCGAGATCGCGCTGCTGGTCTGACCCCAAAGGCGCGCGAAAACCGGCGCGGCGGAAATTTTTGCAACCCGGAGGGACCAACGTAACTTGCCCGGACGCTTCCCATGAACCTCCGCTCCCTCCGGCTGTTTTTTCTTTTCGTCGTTCTAGTCCTCGGCCTCGCTCCAGCACGGGCGTCCGTGGTTCTTTGGTACCCCTTCAATGAAGGCAGCGGCGCGGTGGTCAATGACGGCAGCACCAATGGCAACCATCTCTCCGCGAACGCCGGCGGCTTTTTGTGGAATCAGAAAGCGGGGGCTCCGTTCGGCGGGAGCATTCATTTCAACGGCACCGGCTCGGCGCTCGCGCAGAAAAACGCGGTGAGCGTACAGCCGCAGACCATCGACTACCTGCGCGCGCGCGCCGGCAACAAGGTGACCATCGCCTTTTGGGCCAACCCGGACACGCAAGGCCAGGCGACTGCGCCGTTCGGGTTCCTCAAGGCCGGCCCGGGGCGCGTGTTTCAGTCGCACCTGCTGTGGACGAACAGCAACGTCTATTGGGACGTCGGCTCCACCGGCGCGGCCGGCGACACCTTCTATCGGACGAACGCGGCGACGACCTCCACGCCCGGTGTGTGGACGCATTGGGCCTTCGTCTATGACGGCGCGCTGACCACGCAAACAGTGAAGGTTTATCGCAACAACATCCTCGTCGCGAGCGGCAACGTAGCCACGCCGCAGACGCTCAACTGGGCCGGGATCGACATCGCGGAACTCGGCAACTCGCAGCTCTACGGCTCCCGCTGGGCGGGCAGCATGGACGACTTCTCAATGTGGGACGAGGCGCTGACCACCGCGCAGATCGGCACGATGATGGCGAGCGGCGTGCAGGCGCTGGTGCCGGCGAAAATCAACGCGTTCATCGCCACGCCGGGCAACATCAGCGCTGGCGGAACTGCGGTGCTGAGCTGGAACACGAGCAGCGCCACCTCGCTGAGCATCAACAACGGCGTGGGCACCGTGACCGGCACGACGGGCTCGGTGAACGTGAGCCCCGCCGCCACGACGACCTACCGGCTCACGGCGGCCAACGCGGGCGGCAGTTCGTTCAAGGACGTGCTCGTGGCCGTCGGCGCGGTCGAGCAGCCGCTGGTGCTCAATGAATTTCTCGCGGACAACGGCTCCGGCCTGCTCGACGAGGACGGCACGAAGCAGGACTGGATCGAGATCTACAACCCGAACCCGTTCGCAGTTTCGGCGAACGGCTGGAAGCTCACCGGCGGCACGACGGTGTGGACTTTTCCGAACGTGCAGATCGAAGGCGGCGCGTATCTCGTGGTCTTTGCGTCGTTGAAAAACCGCACGAATCCCGCGGGGAAACTGCACACGAATTTCAAGCTCGGCGTGGGCGGCGAATATCTCGCGCTGAAGAAGCCGGACAACTCCGTCGCCACGGAATTCGCGCCCGCCTTTCCCGTGCAGCGCACGGACATCTCGTACGGCATGAGCGTGGGCAGCGCGGCCTATTTTCCCACGCCCACACCCGGCGCGGCGAATAGCGCGACGACGGTGAGCGGCTTTGTCGAGGATACGAATTTCAGCGTGAAACGCGGCTACTTCACCACGCCGCAGACGGTGGCAATCACCTGCCTCACGCCCGGCTCCACGATCCGCTACACGCTCGACAACAGCACGCCCACCGACACGAACGGGACGGTGTATGCCGCGCCGCTCACGGTCAGCGCGACGACGGTGCTGCGCGCCCGTGCTTTCAAGGCGGGCCTGCTCGCGTCGAACGCCGACACGCAGACCTATCTCTTCCTCGCCGACGTGCCGAACCAGGGCGCATCGCCGCCCGCGTGGCCGGCCAGCGGCGTGAACGGGCAGGTGCTGCGCTACGGCTTCAACGCCACCCTCAAGGCTCATTACACCCCGGCGCAGCTCACGGCCGCGCTCAGCGAGAGCCCGAGTTTTTCCATCGTCACCGACCAGCCGAATCTCACCGATGCCGCCACCGGCATCTACGTCAACGCGCTGCTCAAGGGCGACGCGTGGGAGCGCGCGACCTCGGTCGAGCTGCTCAATCCCGATGGCAGCGACGGCTTTCACATCAACTGCGGCATGCGCATCCGCGGCGGCTACAGCCGCAACGACGCCTACGCCAAGCACAGTCTGCGGCTCTATTTCCGCAGCCAGTACGGCGAGGGCAGCCTGAAGCATCCGCTCTTCGGCACCACGGGCACCGACACCTTCCAGACGATCGATATTCGCTCGGAGCAAAACTATTCGTGGGCCAATGACAGCGGCACCGAGAACACCGCGGTGCGCGAGGTTTTCTGCCGCGATCTTTTCGCCGCGATGAGCCAGCCGGCCTCGCGCTCGCGCTACTACCACGTTTATCTCAACGGCCAGTACTGGGGCCTCTACATGACCGAGGAGCGCGCGCAGGAAGACTATGCCGCGAGCTATCTCGGCGGCGCGCCGGATGACTACGATGTGGTCCAGACCTCGAACCATCCCGACTTTGTCTATGACCTCGCCAGCGGCACCGTGGATGCGTGGCAGCAAACGTGGAACCTCGCGCGGGCCTGCGCGGCCAGCCCGACGAACGCGAATTACTTCGCCCTACTCGGGCGCGATGCGAACGGCGTGCGCGTGCCGGCCATGCCCGTCTATATCGACCCCGACCATCTCGCGAACTACATGCTCCTGCACTACTACACGGGCGACGGCGACGGGCCGCTCTCGAACTTCCTGGGCATGAACCGGGCAAACAACTGGCGCGGCTTGCGCGACCGGCTGACGGCCGACGGCTGGCGTTTTTTCCCGCACGACTGCGAGCACACCCTCCTCGCGCCAAGCTGGGTCAGTGCGCGCGCAACGAACAACACGACGACCGGCGCCAACCGCCCGAACTTCACCTACTCAAACTCCGAGTGGGTCCACGAAGACCTCGCCACCAACGCGGAATACAAACTCAAGATCGCCGATGTCGCGCAGCGCCACCTGTTCAACAACGGCGTGCTGACCTCCGCGAAAGCGCAGGCGCTTTTCGATGCCCGCGCCGCGCAGATTTCGGCGGCGATCGTCGCCGACTGCACGCGCTGGGGCACGAGCGCGACCAATCACACGCTCGGCCAATGGCAGACGCGGCTGGCCAACATCCGCGCGAACTTTTTCCCCACGCGCGCCGCCACCGTGATCGCCGCGCTGAAGACGCGCGGCTTTTACCCCGCGGTCGATCCGCCGGTCTTCTCGCAGCACGGCGGGCAGGTGGCCGCCAACTACCCGCTCACCCTCAGCCCCGGCGCGCAATCCGGCGCGATCTACTACACGCTCAACGGCACCGACCCGCGCGCGGTCGGCGGCGCGACGGTGGGCATGCTCTACACCGGCGCCGTTTCCATCGCGCAAAATAACACGCTCGTCCGCACGCGCCTCCTCTCCAGCGGCGGGGTGTGGAGCGCGCTCGATGAGGGGCTGTTCACGTTTTACACGCCCGCCGTCGCGGGAAAAATGATCGTCAGCAAGCTGCACTACAATCCCACGGCAGCCACCACGAGCGAGGCGCTGGCGGGCTACATCTCGGCGGATTTTGAATACCTCGAGCTCCTGAATATCTCCACCGAGACGCTCGATCTCCACGGCGTCACGATCAGCGGGGCAGTGACTTTCAGCTTCGCCGCCGCGCCGATCCAAGTCCTCGCGCCGGGTGCGCGCGTCGTCATCGCGGGCAACACCGCCGCCTTCACCGCGCGCTACGGCGCGGGCCAGCCGGTCGCCGGAGCCTTCATCGGAAATTTTAACAACGGGGGCGAGACCGTGCTCGTCTCCGCCGCAAACAGCGCGCCGATCGTGCAGGTCGCGTATCTGCCCACCGCACCGTGGCCGACGGCGGCGAACGGCACCGGACCCGCACTCGTGCTGGTAAATCCCAACACGAATCCCAACCCAAACATCGGCGCTAACTGGCGCGCGAGCTACGTCCCCGGCGGCGTGCCCGGCGCCGCCGACGCGTGGACCATCGCGCTCTGGCGGGCGAAACACTTCGCCGCCGCCGACCTCGCCGATCCCGCGAAGGAGGCTACGCTCTGGGGCGACAGCGCCGACCCCGACGGCGACGGCGGCAAAAATTTCGCCGAGTTTGTCTTCGCCACTTCACCCCTCGATCCCGCCACGCATCCCGCGCTTGCGACCAACATTTTCACCGACCCTGGCACCACCCAGCACTACCTCCGCCTCCAGTGCCGGCTTCGCGAAGGTCTCGCCACCAACATCACCACCACCGCGCAAGGCTCCAGCGATCTCTCCGCCTGGAACCCCGGCCCGACGCAACTCTACAGCGCCCCGCAAGGCGACGGCACGCTGCTCACCGAATGGCAGGACGACATTTCGCTCGAAAGCACGCCCACCGGACGCCGCTTCCTGCGACTGCAACTCACCGGCAATTAGGCGCGGCTACGCGCCTGCTTCCGCCGCGTCTTCCTCCTCGTCGCGCACCACGGGGGCGATGCCGGAGAGCATCTCGCCTTCGCGCATGTCGATGAGTTTCACACCTTGCGCGTTGCGGCCGGTCTCGCGGATTTCGGCGACGCGCGTGCGGACCATCTTGCCCTTGTTGGTAATGAGCATGAGTTCGTCGGCATCGCGCACGGTCAGCGCGCCAGCGACGCCGCCGGTGCGCTCGGTCGTCTTCATGGTGATGACGCCTTTGCCGCCGCGCGACTGGAGGCGGTAGTCGTCAAAGGTGGTGCGTTTGCCGAGGCCGTTCTCGCCAGCGACGAGCAGCATCGCCTCCTTGTTAACGAGTGCAGCGGCGACAATGTAATCGCCCTTGTCGGGGCGGATGCCCCAGACGCCGACGGTGTTGCGGCCCTGGTCGCGCAGCTCCTCCTCGTTGAAGCGGATGCTCATGCCCTCGTGGGTGATGAGCACGATCTCGTCGAGCCCGCCGGTGAGTTTGCAGTCGATGAGGCGGTCGTCCTTCTCGATCTGGATGGCGATGATCCCGCCTTTGCGGATGTTTTTGAAGTCGCTGAGGTTCGATTTTTTCACAATGCCGCTGCGCGTGGCGAAGACGATGTGCAGCTTGTCGGTCCACGTATCGGCTTCCTCCTTCTGGCCCTGGATGCGGATGGTCGCGGCGATTTTTTCCTCGGCGCGAAGCTCCAGCAGGTTGGCGATGCTGCGGCCTTTCGACGCGCGCGAACCTTCGGGGATTTCATACACGCGCTCGACGTAGCAGCGGCCGTCGGTGGTGAAGAACATGAGGTAATCGTGCGTGGTCGCGGAGAAGAGATTCTCGACGAAATCGTCGGCGTCCTCCTCGCTCGCGCCCTCGCGGGCGGTCATGCCGATGACGCCTTTGCCACCGCGGCGCTGGGCGCGATAGGCGGAGACGGCGGTGCGCTTGATGAAGCCTTTGTGCGTGAGCGTGACGATCACACCTTCATTGGCGATGAGGTCCTCGATGCTGATCTCGCCTTCCGCGGCGACGATCTGCGTGCGGCGCTCGCTGCCGTATTTTTTCTGAATTTCGCGCAGCTCCTCCTTGATGATCTTCAGCACGCGCTTTTCCCGCGCGATGATGTCCATGAGGTCTTTGATCGTCTCCAGCAGCGCGTCGTATTCGCCCTTGATGCTCTCGCGTTCAAGACCGGTGAGCTGGTAAAGGCGCAGGTCGAGAATGTGGCCGACCTGTTTCTCGGTGAACTTGTATTGCCCGTCGGCGGTGAGGCGCGCGTCGGAGCGGATGAGCACGCCGATCTGCTCAACGGCGCGGCGGGCCCACGAGAGCGCCATGAGTTTGGCCTTGGCGTCGTCGCGGTCGCGCGAGTCGCGGATGATGCGGATGAAGTCGTCGAGGTTCGCCAGCGCGATGAGGTAACCTTCGAGCTTCTCGGCTTCGACCTCCGCTGCATTCAGCAAGTAGCGCGTCCGCCGCAGCACGATTTCGCGACGGTGCTCGATGTAGCAGCCGATGGCGTCCTTCAGCCCGAGCAGCCGCGGCTTGCCGTGGTCGATCGCGAGCATGTTCACGCTGAATGACGACTCCAGCGCGGTGTGCTTGAAGAGGTTGTTGAGGACGACCTTCGGATTGCCGTCGCGCTTTAGCTCGATGACCACGCGCGTGAGTTCGTCCGACTCGTCGCGCACGTCGCTGATGCCCGTGAGCACTTTGTCGTTCACCAAATCCGCGATGCGCTTCACCAGTTCGTTCCGCTTCACGTTGAACGGAATCTCCGTGATGATGATCTGCTCGCGTCCGCCTTTCAGTTCCTCGACGCCCGCCCGTCCGCGCACGCGCACCGCGCCGCGTCCGCTTTCAAAATACGAGCGAATCCCTGCGCCGCCCTGGATCATACAGCCGGTCGGAAAGTCCGGCCCTTTCACGTACGCCATGAGCCCGTCGAGCGTGATGTCGGGGTCGTCGATCTGCGCGCAGATGCCGTCGATGCACTCGCTGAGATTGTGCGGCGGGATGTTCGTCGCCATACCGACCGCGATGCCGGTGCCGCCATTCACGAGCAGGTTCGGAAAAGCCGCGGGCAGCACCACGGGCTCCATCAGCCGCTCGTCGTAGGTCGGCACGAAATCGACCGTCGCCTTGTCCATGTCATCCATCAGCGCAGCGCCGAGATGCCGCAGCCGCGCCTCGGTGTACCGCATCGACGCGGGCGGATCGTCCTCCACGCTGCCAAAATTCCCCTGCCCATCCACCAGCATGTCACGCATCGCCCACGGCTGCGCCATGTGGACCAGCGTCGGGTAAATCGCCTGGTCCCCGTGCGGGTGGTAGTTACCCATCGTATCGCCGACGATCTTCGCGCACTTGATGTGCTTGCGATTCGGCAGCACGCCGAGGTCGTTCATGGTGACGAGGATGCGCCGCTGCGAGGGCTTCAGCCCATCGCGCGCATCCGGCAGCGCGCGGCTGATGATGACGGACATGGAGTAGTCGAGAAACGACTTCGACATCTCCTCGGCCACGTTCATGGGCAGGACTTTTTCGTTGGGATTGAGGTTGGGCATGGGAAAATGGGGTGGGTTAAATTTTGGACAGGATTGACAGGATTTTAAGGATTAAAGGATTTCGTCGGTGCGTGAATAACGCGCTCCGGGAATTGTAAGCACAGCATGGGATGACGTGCGAAAAACCACCGCCGTAATCCTGTCCATCTTGTAAATCCTGATAATCCTGTCTCGATTCATTGTGCTCACGCCAGTAAGTCCGGCGGTATATTGTCTGTGGCGCGGCGGAACTTGCGTTTGAACTGAAGACTCTTGCCGCCAAAGTTCAGCAGCAGCCCAAAGTCCTGCTTCATCGCCGTAAGGTAATTGACGGTTTGCACTTCGTGCTCCTCGGTCAGCACGCGGACGGCTTTCAATTCGACGATCAGCCAGCCTTCGATCAGCAAATCCACGCTGAACTCCCCGACGATCACCCCGTCGTAACGAACCTTGACCGGCTTCTCCACCTCGACACTCAGACCCGCCTTGTTCAGTTCGATGAGCAAGGCGTTGCGATAGACGAACTCGACGAAACCAGCACCCAGCGTGCGATGCACATTCATCGCCAGGCCGATGACTTGTTCGGTGAGCTGATCGTTGTTCACGGGTCAATTTTTGAGACAGGATTGACAGGATTTTCAGGATTAGAGGATTTCGTTGATGCACGATTCGGGCACGTCACCGAAAACTGACGTTGTTTGGGATGATGTCTGAAGGTCGTGGCGCGTAATCCTGTCCATCTTGTTAATCTTGAAAATCCTGTCTTCCAACATTGGGCGTTTCGTTGATGGAAAACGGCGAGCGCTCGAACTTGGCGATCTCGCCGGTAAGTTCGGCGATGCGGTTGCGGGCTTTGGTGAGTTCGGGAAGAAGCTGATCGACCGGCACCCCCACGACTTTGCCCTCCCGACGCACGACTACGGGAAGGCCTTCGCGCCGATGGCGCTCGACGACATCGAGGAAAGCTTCGTTGAGTCCACGCTCCGTGAGCAGGTGCATCGGGATGCCGGGGACGAGAGGAAATTCGTCGTTCATAGCTTCAGGTTAAATTCGCGGACGAGGTTCTCAAAGGCGTTCGGCGCGACAACGGTGAGGGCGGTCGGGTCGCCATAGGCGAGCAGCAGCGGAGTGTGCTGGCCGTTGTCGTAGAGCGACCAGCGATCGACGACGGGCCGGTAGATGTGAAAGAGATTCTGCACGCTGACTCTGAACCGCCGCCGCAGATCATCGAGCGGCACATTATGTCCGCCTTGTTCGACACGATCCGCGACGCGACGGATGGAATCCTCAAGGTCAGGCAAAAACAGGAAATCGAGCCGAATGTGATAGCCGGTTTGCTTCGCCTGCTCGAATAACCGGCGGTAGGTTTTGCCGCTAAGGGTCGTCTCCAGCACGAAGTCACACCCGTCCGCAACGAACTGCCGGAATCGTGTGAGCACGAGTCGCCCCGCCTCGAATAGCGCCCGGTCGGGAGCGAAAGGCGAAAGCCCACGGGCGATTTCATCGGCGTTGATGAAGTCGAGCAACGCGAGTTCGCGCGGCGCGAAGCGCTTGATGAAGGTCGTCTTCCCCGCGCCGTTCGGGCCTGCGATGATGTAAAGCGATGGCATCCGATCATTATGCCTAAGCACTTTCGTCGAGTTCCTTGAGCGTTTTCCCATCCTTGGTTTTCCATTCAACAAGGCCGTTAGCACCTCCGCCGTGAATAACGGCAGCAGCGGTGCTCGGACTCGTAAACTCGGAGTCCTTGGAGAATTTCAAGAAGCCGTTTTGCTCGGTGAGAGTTCCGTCGGTGAGAAGCTGTTTGCGCATCGTAACCGCGAATGGGTGGCGTTGCTGTGCCGATGGGCGGTCCTGAAGGACGGCCGTAGAACCTTGGAAAACAACAAACCCATTTGCCGTTCTTTGCCCGCGCGCCTCGGCTCCCTTGATGCGGCAGTGCAACACCCCATCCCGCTGACTTTTTGCGGCTGGCCGAGCGATCGGCGCGAGAATGTCCGATCCCAAAACCGGAAGAAGCTGACGGATGCGAGCGAGAAACACCTCCATGTCCTCGCGATCAGATTCAGGCAACTTGGAGCCGCCAGCTTGATTCTGATCGAGCTTGAACCTGCCGACCTGAACAGCTTCGGCGAACATGCGACTTTCCAGATAGCGCACATGCGCCTTGGTTAGGTTCTCGTCCTTGCGCACGAACACGATGGCTGTAACCCAAAACTCCAGCGTCCGGTGTTGCCTTAGGCGCTCACGAATAACCTCTGCCTCACCGATGTAGGCACGCGGCGCGTTGGTGAGAGGATCGCTGCCGGTAAGAATATAGACTCCGGCTTTCTCCAGTTCCTCGCGGGACAGAAGCTCGTCCAGTTCGGTTCGAGGCGCAGCGACGGCTTTGCCGGTCCAGTTGGATATTTCGGCAGTGCGCAGACTCTTCGCGTTGCCGCGCGGCAGGAAGAGTTTGATCGTCGCTGAGGTCATTCGCCGTGATCCGAATCGCTACACATCCAGTCGCGCATTGAGCGCGTTGTCTTCGATGAACTGCCTCCGCGGCTCGACGACATCGCCCATGAGGATGGTGAACATGCGGTCGGCTTCGACGGCGTTGTCTTCGTTGAGTTCGACCTTCCACATCTTGCGCTTGTTCGGGTCCATGGTGGTCTCGAAGAGCTGCTTCGGATTCATTTCGCCGAGACCTTTGAAGCGCTGGATGCTCAGGCCTTTCTTCCCGATCTCGATGACTTTGCTGTGGATTTCCGGGACGGAGAAAAGGGCGTGTGTGACGGCTTTGTCGCCCTCGCCTTCGATCAGCTCGAAGATCGGGTTATCGCTGTCGGAGAAGTGCTCGACCTTGAGGCCCTTGCGGTTCAGCTCGGTGATGAGTTTTTGCACTGACGCGGACTCGTGCAGCTCGATGAGCCGCGCGCGGCGGCGGACGCCTTCCTCCTTCTTCTTCGGCGCGACTTTCTCGACCACTGGCGCGGGTTCGCCTCCGAGGGTGAGGTCGCCGTTGGTGGGTTCGGGTGCGGGATCGTCGAAGAGCGCGAGGTCGCGGTTTTCCTCGTGGAAGGCGCGGACTTCGGCCTCGCCGGGAAAGTAGGTGACCCACTCGGTATTGCCCTCGCGCACTTTCACCATGAAGCCGGGGAGTCCGCCGGTCTTCGGGTCGCGCTCGGTGAGATAGGTCTCGAAGTCGCCGCCGTGCCGCCGGATGGCATCGCTGAATTTGGCGAGGCGCTCGAGCAGTTCGAGGATGTCCTTGAGCTGCGTGGCGGTGATGACTTTGCCGTCGGCGAGGTTCTTCAGTTTCACCTCCTCGGAACCGAGGGTGATGAGGATGCGGTTGAGCGCGGCGTCGTCTTCCACGTATTCCTCGCGCTTCTTGCGCTTGATGAGGTAGAGCGGCGGGCAGGCGATATAGACGTGGCCTTTGCGGATGAGGTCGGGCATCTGCCGGTAGAAAAAGGTGAGCAGCAGGGTGCGGATGTGGGAGCCGTCCACGTCGGCGTCGGTCATGATGATGATGCGCCCGTAGCGCAGTCGGGCGAGGTTGAAGGCGCCTTCGTTTTCCTTGGCGGTGGCCTCGCCGCTGGAGACACCGATGCCGGTGCCGATGGCGGTGATGAGCGTCTGGACTTCGGTGTTTTGCAGGACCTTATCGAGGCGCGCTTTCTCGACGTTGATGATCTTGCCTTTGATTGGAAGGATCGCCTGGAAACGCCGGTCGCGCCCCTGCTTGGCGGAGCCGCCGGCGGAGTCGCCCTCGACGACATAGAGCTCGGTGAGAGCGGGATCGCGCTCGGAGCAGTCGGCGAGTTTGCCGGGCAGGCCGCCGCCGGTGAGCGCGCCTTTGCGCACGGTTTCGCGGGCCTTGCGCGCGGCTTCGCGGGCCCGGGCAGCCATGAGGCACTTGTCGATGATGCGCTTCCCGACGCCGGGATTTTGGTCGAAGTGCAGCATCAGCCCTTCGTAGCTCACGGAGCCGACGATGCTCTCCACTTCGGGGGAGATGAGTTTTACTTTAGTCTGCGATTCAAAGCGCGGATCGGGGTGCTTCACGCTGACGACGGCGGCGAGTCCTTCAAGCACATCGTTCCCGGTGATCGCCACGTCCTTCTCCTTCAGCAGCGAGTTATTCTTCGCATACTGATTGATCGCCCGCGTGAGCGAGCCGCGGAAGCCGCTGCTGTGCGTGCCGCCGTCCGGGTTCGGCACGGCGTTGGTATAACAAAGTAACTGCTCGTTATAGGTGTCGGTGTAATGCAGGCCGATCTCGACGATGACCTTGTCGCGCGTGCCTTTGATCATGACCGGCTTCGGATGCACGAGCGTCTTATTCTCCACGAGCCGTCCGACGTATTCCTCCACGCCACGCGGATGCACTATCTGCACAGGCCGTGCGCCTTCCTGCCGCTCGTCGAGGAAGGTGAAAGACAGCGGCGCATTGATGTAAGCGAGATCGTTCAACCGCGTGATGATGCGCTCGGCTTTGAACTCAATCGTCTCCAGAAAAATCTCCGTGTCCGGCATGAACGTAATCAGCGTTCCCGTGTGCTTCTTCGACTTTACCTCGGCGATGACGTGCAGCTTCTGCTTCGTGTTCCCGCGCTCGAAAGACATCGCGTGAATCTTCCCATCGCGCGTGACCTCCACCTTGAACCACTCGCTCACCGCGTTGACGCATTTCGCGCCGACGCCGTGCGTGCCGCCGGAATACTCGTAGTTGCCCTGCCCGTATTTTCCGCCCGAATGCAGCCGCGTGAGCACCAGTTCCACGCCCGGCATGTTCTCCTCCTTGTTGATGTCCACCGGGATGCCGCGCCCGTTGTCGCGGATGGAAATCGACCCGTCGCTGTGGATGTTCACGTCGATGTGCGTGCAGTGCCCGGCGAGGAATTCATCGACCGAATTATCGAGCACTTCCGACACGCAATGATGCAGTGCGCGCTCGTCGGTGCCGCCGATGTACATGCCCGGCTTTTTGCGCACCGCTTCCAGCCCTTTGAGTGAGCTGAGATCGTCGGCGTCGTAGGTGGTTTTTTTGGATGCGGTTTCGGATTTTGGAGCGTCAGGATCGGCCATATTTTAGACGGGGAAAATGTGAGCCCGAAGGGTAGGGATGCGGGTAGCACCCCACAAGGGGTTTTTTAGCGGGTTTTTCGGCACTTTCCGCAAGCGCTTGGGCCGTCTTAAAAATGCGACCACAAGATATTGTTGGACACTGCCCGCCCCATGCGAATCAATCCCCATCCGTGAAACGCGCACTTTGGCTCCTGATGATCGTCGCTTTTTGCGCCGTGGCGATGGCCGTCCGCTGCTGGAATGTGCGCGACGTTTTCATCGCCGGGCGCATCTACTTTGTCGATCCCGACTGCTACTCGCGCATGACCCGCGCCGCGGCGATCGCCGAGGGCGGTCCGCTCGTCATCCGGCATCACGATTTCGAGAACTGGCCCGACGGCATCACCCCGCACACGACCGCGCCACTCGACTGGCTCATCGTGGCGGGAAAAGGGCTCGCGGATTGGGCCGTGCGCATCGCCGATCCCGGCGGCACGAGTGTGCTGCGCGGGCAGACGCTCGATCTCGCGGGCGCGCTCATTTCGCCGCTGCTCGGGGCGCTGACTTGCGGCTGGCTCGCCGCTTGGGCGTGGTCGGCGGCGCGGCATTCGTCGCTGGTCGCGCGGCACTTGGCGCTGGCCGCGCCGATTTTTTTCGCCGTCTCGCCCATCGGAGTGCATGGCGGCGCGCTCGGGCGGCCCGATCATCAGTCGCTCCTCATGCTGCTGCTCGCGATCATCATCGGCGCAGAAGTGCGGCTCATGCAGACGGTGCGCGAATGGGAAAGCCATGCGCGCCCACCGAACCGCCACATCGCGAAATGGTCAGTCATCGGCGGCACCGCGGGCGGCCTCGCGATGTGGGTTTCGCTCTACGAACCGCTCATTTTGTTCAGCGTCATTTTCGCGCTCATCGCCGCGCTGGATCGCGAGCAATTCCACTGGCGCGAACGCTGGGGCGGCTGGGCCGTCGCCGCCGCGATCTACGGCGCGTCGCTGCTCATCGACGGCTGGCGCATCGCGCTGCCCGACGCAGCCCTGCGCACGTATTTCGCCAATTGGAGCCACAGCATCGGCGAACTCGCACATCTCGATCTCACAACTCCGCTGCTCTGGCGTTGGTGCGGCTGGGGTGTCGCGCTTGCACCCGTCGCGCTCGGCGTCGCGCTTTGGCTGAAAACGAAAGCCGCACGGGCCGCGGGTGGCGCCCATCCGGCGTACCGGCCCGCGGCCTTTCTCCTCGGGCTGCTGCTCGTCACCTTCGGGCTGACGTGCTGGCAGTTGCGCTGGGGATATTTCTTCGCGCTCGTCTTCGCCATGTCGCTCCCGTGGCAGCTCGCCGTCCTGCGTCGGGCGTGGATCGCGTGGCCGGTGTTCTTCGTTTCGCTTTATCCCATCGCGCAGGATTGGGACGCCCGCCTTTTCCCCGACGATGAAGCCGAGCGCCGCCAGGCCGTGCAGCGCGCCGAACGCACCGCGCTCCGCGAAATCGTCAGCGCCATCACCGGCGACGCGCGCGGAGCCTTCCTCGCGTCGTGGTGGCAATCGCCCGCCATCGCCTACTGGACGCGGCAGCCCGGCGTCGCGGGCAGCTCGCACCAAAGCCTCCCCGGCATCGTCGATACCGCGCGCTTTTACCTCGCCGAAAACCCCGCAGACGCCGCCGCCATCCTGAAAAAGCGCCGCGTCGCCTGGGTCCTCGCCGACGACGCCGGGCGCACGACCAGCAACTCCGCCGCGCTCCTCGGCCTCACGCCGCCCGCCACACCGCTCGCGCTCACCCTCGCCGAGCATCCGCGCGACGTGCCGCCCTTTCTCCGCGAAGTCGCGACTCCCCCCGCCGCCGGCAACCGCATCTTTTACCATCTCTATTCCGTCGATCCGACGAAGCTCACGCCATGAGTGACAGCTTTGATTTCATCGTCATCGGCGGCGGCAGCGCGGGCTATGCGGGCGCGGCGACGGCGGCGGGGCTGGGGTTAAAAGTCGCGGTCATCGAGGGCGGGGCGGAAGTGGGGGGGCTGTGCATTTTGCGCGGGTGCATGCCGAGCAAGACGCTGCTGGAAAGCGGGCATCGCGCGGAGGCGATCCGGGGGGCCGGGGAGTTTGGTTTGCGCGCGGAATACCTCGGCGCGGACGGGGCCGCGATCCGGGCACGGAAGCGGCGGCTCATCGGCGAGTTTGCGGAGTACCGGCGCGGGCAGTTGGAGGGCGGGCGCTTCGAGTTCATTCGCGGGGCGGCGAGTTTCGCGGACGCGCAGCATGTCGAGGTGCGGTTGCGGGATGGCGGTTTGCGACGGCTGGAGGGGCGCGCGTTTCTCATCGCCACGGGTTCGAAGGTTCATTGTGTCGAGGTTCCCGGCCTCGCGGAAACGGGCTTCGTGACGAGCGATGAGGTGCTCGATGCGGACACGATTCCCGAGTCCGTCATTGTCCTCGGCGGCGGGGCCATCGCGCTGGAGCTAGCGAGCTTTTACGCGGGCATCGGCTCGCGCGTCACGGTCATCCAGCGCAGCGCGCAGGTGTTGAAAGAAACGGACGCCGATGTGGCGGAGGCGCTGGTCGGGGCGATGGAAAAACGCGGCATCTGCATCATCCGCGACACCGCGCTGAGCGGCGTGCGGCGCGAGGGTGGGAAGAAGCGCGTGGAGTTCACGCACAATGGGCGGGAGGACTTTGTGGAGGCGGATGAAATCCTCTGCGCGCTCGGCCGGCAGCCGAACCTCGACGGCCTCGCGCTGGAACGCGCCGGCGTCACGGTCGGCAAAACGCACCTCGCCACCAACCCGCAGCAGCAATGCGGCGCGGCGCACTTTTTTGCCGCGGGCGATGTCTGCGGCCCGCACGAAGTCGTCCACCTCGCCATCCAGCAAGGCGAACTCGCCGCGCGCAACGCCGCGCGCGTGCTCGGCAAGCTGGGCGGCGAACTGGAATCCATCGACTACGCGCTGAAACTTTTCGCCGTCTTCACGCACCCGCAAGTCGCCAGCGTCGGTCTAACCGAGCGCGAATGTGCGGAGCAGGGAATCGCTTTCACCGCGGCAAAGTATCTCTTCGCCGACTGTGGCAAGGCGATGGTGCATGGCGAGACGGACGGCTTTGTGAAACTCATCGTCGCGCGCGACACGCGGCGCATCCTCGGCGCGGCGTGCGTGGGGCCGGAGGCGTCGGAGCTGATCCACGAAATCGTTGTCGCCATGCACTTCCGCGCGACCGCCGCCGACCTCGCGCGCGTCCCGCACTACCACCCGACGCTGAGCGAAATCTGGACGTATCCGGCGGAGGAACTGGCGGCTTTGTGATCCCGATACGCGCGCCAAAAAAAAAGTGGGACGCGCCGGTGGCGCGTCCCACTTGGTGACGGTGCAATGTTTGGCTGCGGCGTTACTTATTCGCTGTCGCGCTCCGTGCGGCGCGTGGACTTCGCCTCGACGATCACGCCCGCGGAACCGCACGTCCAGTAGAGCGTGCCTTCGCGGTTGACGGTGATGTCGGTCGGCTCGGGATCGCCGCTATGCACGAGGGTTTTCACCTTCGTGCGCAGGTCCAGCTCCCACACTTTGTTCAGCCCGCCTGTGCTATCCTGTTCGAGAATCACGCCCGCGGATTTGCAGGTCCAGTACAGGTTCCCGTGGCGGTCGAGGGCGAGGTTGGTCGGCTCGGGTTCGCCTTCGTGCAGGGTGGTGATTTTGTTTTCCTCGAAGGAGCGACCTCGTGCAGGAAACCTACCTGCGCGCCTTCCGCAATTTTTCCAGCTTCACCGCGGGAACGAACTGCAAGGCGTGGTTGTTCACCATTCAGTATTCCATCTTCGTGAACAAATATCGCAAAGCGCAGCGTGAGCCGGAAGTCCTCCCGATCGACGAGCTGGACGCGACGTTTCAGCGCATGCTCGCGGAGCCGGATTGGGAGAAAGATTTCGCCGGGCTCGACTGGCGCGAGCCGGAGGTGGATGAGGCGCTGGGCAAATTGCCGGAGGATTTCCGCGCCGCGGTGCTGCTCGTGGACGTCGAGGAGCTGTCCTACGAGGAAGCTGCCGGCGTGCTCACATGCCCGGTCGGCACCCTGCGCTCGCGCCGTTCCCGCGCGCGGCGGATGCTTTTCACGGAGCTGCGCGAGTACGCGCGCACCAAGGGCTTTCTCCGGGAGGCGCAAGACTGACATGCCGACACCGCCACGCCATTACCAAGAGGAACTCGACGCGCTGCTCGATGATGCGACGCGCGCCGCCGTGGAGGCGCACCTCAGCGAGTGCGAGGAATGTCGCCGCGCCTTTGACGCGCTGCGTTTGCAGGAAAAAATCCTGCGCTCCCTGCGCGCGGGCACCATCGCCGCAGTCGTGCCCGCGCCGCCCCGCCGCGCGTGGAGCCGCCCGCTCGCGCTCGCGCTGGCCGCCGGGCTCGCGGGCATGCACTTTTTTGGCCAGCCCGCACTCCCCGCGCTGGTGGCGAAAGATTTCCGCGCCTACCGCGCGCAGCATCTCCCGCTCGATCTCGCCACCGCCGACGTGAAGGAGCTGGAGCAGTTTTTCACCGCGGGCGGCGTGCCCTTTGCCACGCGCGTCTTTGACCTCGGCATGATGGACTACCGCCTCGTCGGCGGCCGCGTGCATCGGCTCGCCGGGCAGCCGGGCGCGCTCTTCGTCTATCGCAATTCCGCCGGCGAGGAACTGGTGTGCCAGATGTTCGCCGGCCGCGTGGCGCAACTCCCCGCCGGCGCCGAGCGCCGTACAAACAAGGGGATCGAATTTTTCATCTACAAAAAGGACACGACGACCGCGATCTTCTGGCAGGAAGGCGCGGTCGTGTGCGTGCTCGCGTCCGACATCGCGCCGGAGAACGTGGTGCAGCTCGCCTACGCCAAGGCGATGCCGTAGCGCGGCGGAAACTGTTTTCCATTCCGCCGCGCTTCGCCTTTCCTGCGCGCGTGCCTTTCCCCCGCGTCATCGCTCTCCCATGAGCCCGCTCGTGCTGCTCGGCTGCGGGATGGTCATCGTGGTCGGGAGCATCCTATGGCTGCGGCTGCACGCCTTTCTCGCGCTGGTGCTGGGGGCGTACTGCGTGGCGCTGCTCACGCCCGCGGACGCGCTGCGCGAGTTCGCAGCGGAGCGTGTGGCGAAGGGCAAAATCTCCGCCGGTGTCGCGAAGGAGTTTCCCGGCAAGCCGGCGGCGGCGCGGGTGGCGGAGGAGTTTGGCCGGACATGCGCGAACCTCGGCATCCTCATCGCCATGGCCACGATCATCGGCGAAGCGATGCTGCTCTCGGGCGCGGCGGAGGCCATTGCCGCGGCGATGCTGCGGTGGCTCGGCGCGGCGCGGGCGCACTGGGCGTTTTTTGCGACGGCCTACGTGCTGTGCATCCCGGTGATGCTCGACACGGTGATGTATCTGCTCGCGCCTTTGTTCAAGGCGGTCGCGCGGAAAACGGGGCGCGATTACCTGCTGCTCGTGATGTGTACCGTGGCGGGCGGCACCATCACGCACTCGCTTGTGCCGCCCACGCCGGGGCCCCTTTTCGTAGCGGGCGACCTCGGCGTGCCGCTCGGGCTGATGATCGGCATGGGCAGCGCCATCGGCCTCGGCGCGGCGCTCGTGGGCGTGGTCTTCGCGCGGTGGTCAAACGCGCACCACACCCTCGCCATTCCCGCCGATGAAGCCGCCGCGCCCGCCGCGGCCCGTCCGCTGCCGCCGCTCTGGCTCGCGCTCGTCCCAGTTTTCCTGCCCATCGCGCTCATCGGCCTTGATGCGTCCTTTTCCGCCGGCCTGCAAACGACCGGCGGCTGGCTGGCGTGGCTGGTGAAAACCATCGGCGACAAAGACATGGCGCTGACGCTCGGCGCGCTGGCCGCGCTCGCGCCGCTGGCCGGGCGCGGTGGCGAGGGTGCGAAAGCGGTGAGCCGCGCGCTCCAGGAAGGCGCGGTCATCCTGCTCATCATCGCGGCGGGCGGGGCGTTCGGCGGCGTGCTCCAGCAGACCGGCATCGCCGGGCAACTCGCCGGACATTTCCAAGGCATCCACCACCTCGCGCTGCCCGCCGTCTTCCTCGTCACCGCGCTCGTCCGCACGGCGCAGGGCTCGGCGACCGTCGCCATGATTACCGCCGCACCCATCGCCAAAGCGCTGCTCGCCGGCGGGGCGACGATCCACCCCGTCTATTTCGCCATCGCCATCGGCTGCGGCTCGAAACCCTTCGCCTGGATGAACGACGCGGGTTTCTGGATCATCACCCGCCTCTCCGGCCTGCGCGAAGACCAGACCCTCCGCACGGTTTCGCCGATGATGGCGCTGCAAGGCTTCGCCGGCCTCGCACTGACGATGCTGTCCGCCTGGCTTTGGCCGCTGCGGTGATGGAAAACTCTGACTAGACGGACTAGAATGTCCCGCATACGGTCTGGCGATGAATTCCACATGGCAACTGCAGGAGGCGAAAAGCCGGCTCAGCGAGCTGGTCGATACGGCCTCGCGCAAAGGCGCGCAGACGATTACGCGGCATGGCCGTCCGGTCGCGGTCGTCGTCTCGGCGGCGGATTTCGCGCTGCTCCAGCCGCGCCGCAAAACGGTGGAAGTCCTGCGCGGCTGCCCGGAGCCGGGCCTGCTCGTCGAGCGCCTGCGCGACCGTCCACGCTCGCTGAAGCTCTGAACCGTGGGCTTTCTCGTCGATGCCAACGTCCTCTGCGAAGCCACCCGCCCGCGGCCCGAGGCCAGGGTGCTCGCGTGGCTGGACCGGCACGACGCCGCGCTCCACGTCTCGACCCTCACGCTCGCGGAAATCCTCAAAGGGATTCATCTCCTCGCGGCGGGGCGCAAACGGCGTGTGCTGGAAAACTGGTTCGAGGAACTCGTCGCGAGTTTCGCCGGGCGCATCGTGCCCTTCGACGAAGACGCCAGCCGCACTTGGGGGGCATTTTACGCGAAGCACGAACGCAAGGGCCGTCCGTTGCCCTCGTTCGACAGCCTCCTCGCCGCCAGCGCGCTCGCCCACGGCCACACCCTCGCCACGCGCAATACCGCCGACTTCCCGGACGACGTGCCGGTGGTGAATCCGTGGGCCTAGGCATCGCGCGGAAGAAATGGCAACGCCACCCGCCGCCGGTGTAACACTGCCGCGCATGTCCGCCTCGCCCCGCCTTTCTCCCGAAGAACTCCGCTCGCACCGCTGGTTCGGGCCCAATGATCTCCGCAGCTTCGGCCACCGCTCGCGGGCGCGGCAGATGGGGCTGGGGCCGGAGGACTGGCAGGGCAAGCCGGTCATCGCGATCCTCAATACGTGGAGCGAGCTGAACCCGTGTCATCTGCATTTCAAAATCCTCGCGGAGCATGTGAAAAAAGGCGTGCTCCAGGCCGGCGGCATGCCGGTGGAGGTGCCGGTGCTTTCGCTCAGCGAGAGCTACATGAAGCCGACCACGATGCTTTACCGCAACCTGCTCGCGATGGAGACGGAGGAAGTGATCCGTTGTCATCCGGTGGATGGCGCGGTGCTGCTCGGCGCGTGCGACAAGACGGTGCCGGCGCTGATCATGGGCGCGCTGTCGGCGGGGCTGCCGTTCATCTTCGTGCCGGGGGGGCCGATGCTGCGCGGCAACTGGCGCGGCGCAGTGCTGGGGTCGGGTTCGGATGCGTGGAAGTATTGGGCGGAGAAACGCGCGGGCAATTTGAGCGAGGAGGAGTGGTGCGAGATCGAGGCGGGGATCGCGCGGTCGCACGGGCACTGCATGACGATGGGCACGGCGAGCACGATGACGGCGATCACCGAGACGCTCGGGCTCACGCTGCCGGGCGCATCGAGCATCCCGGCGAGCGACATGGAGCACTGGCGCATGGCCGCGCAGAGCGGACGGCAGATCGTGGAAAATGTGTGGGCGGATTTGCGGCCGTCGCGCTTTCTCACGGCGGCGAGTTTTGACAATGCGATCATCGCCGACATGGCGGTGGGCGGCTCGACGAACGCCCTCGTGCATCTCATCGCGATGGCCGGGCGCGCGGGCGTGAAGCTGCCGCTGGAGCGCTTCGACGAAATCTCGCGCCGCACGCCGCGGCTCGCGGACTTGCGGCCCGCGGGCCGGTTTCTGATGGAGGATTTTTACTTCGCCGGCGGACTGCGCGCGCTGCTCGCGCAACTGCTCGACCAGCTCCACGGCGACGCGCTGACCGTGACCGGCCAGACGCTGCGCGACACGCTCGCGGGCGCGGAAATTTACAACGCCGCCGTGATCCGCCCGCGCCGCGATGCGCTCTCCGAGGAAGGCGGCACCGCCATTCTGCGCGGGAATCTTTGCCCGAACGGCGCGGTCATCAAACACGCGGCGATGGAGCCGCGCTTCCTCACGCACACCGGCCCGGCGATCGTCTTCCGCGACTACGACGACCTCGCCGCGCGCCTCGACGATCCCGCGCTGCCTTTCACGCCCGACACGGTGATGGTGCTGCAAAGCGCCGGCCCCATCGGCGCGCCCGGCATGCCCGAGTGGGGCATGCTGCCGCTGCCGCGCAAACTGCTCGAAGCCGGCGTGCGCGACCTCCTGCGCATCTCGGACGCGCGGATGAGCGGCACCAGCTACGGCGCGTGCGTGCTGCACATCGCGCCGGAAAGCGCCCTCGGCGGCCCGCTGGCTCTGGTGCGCGACGGCGACCTCATCGCGCTCGATGTGGCCGCGCGGACGCTCACGCTGGAAGTTTCGGAAAAAGACCTCGCCGTCCGCCAAGCCGCATGGACCCAGGCTCCCCGGCCCGTGCAGCGCGGTTACCTCTCGCTGTTCCTGAACGAAGTCACGCAAGCCGACGAGGGCTGCGACTTCCGTTTCCTCGAAGGCACCGCCCCGACCCCCGATCCGGCGATCCACTGACGCGAGTTTCTTCGCCGCGCTTCGCGAGTTCGGCTTCGGGAACACGCGCTCAATAAATTAGTGTCGGTGCGCTGATGAAAATCTCGCCCTCCATCTTTTCGCGGGAGACGTTGTCGAGCAGGAAGATGGAATCGAACTCGATCGGGTAGTGAATCTTCCCGTCATCGTCGCCGCCCCAGCATTCGAGTGGCTTTTCCTCGGTTGATTGCATCGGGAAAAACACCTGCCGCCAGCCCTTCCAATCGATTTTGGGTCCCGATGATTGAAAGACCTGCTCCGTGGAGTCCGTAAATCGAATGCGCGGCACGCAGCCCCGCCCGTCGCCATAAATCCACAGGCCAAGCGTCTTCGGATTCTGGATCACGTTTTTCTCGCCGGGCGGCGGCCAGGTCGGATTGATCACCCGGTAGAATTTCCTGGCCGCATCAAAGGCATACCTCAACCGGACTGTCGGGAAATTTTCCGCGACTGCACCCTCGGCCGGCGGTTCGGTACTCGCGGCGGGCACTGCCACAGCTTTGGAATCGCCGTCCGGCAGGATTTCTAGCGCGGCGGGGTCCAGTGTCACAGACAGCGTGACAGGAATCGGCACTTGGATGACCGCCCCATTTGGCCATGTCAGCGCGATTCCGGTCACTTTTGTCCAGGACTCGCCCCTGCGCGCGTCTGTGCGGAGCGGAATACGGACAACGACAGAGGAATCGTTTGCGCGGAGCGAGACATCGACTTTTGCCGAGGCCGCGAATGCGCCTCCTTTGTAGCCCAGGAAGAGGGCATGAACGGTTCCCGTCCAAGCTTGCCCTGACGGATTTTCGATCTTCGCGACGACCTCCTCGGCCGGGCCGGGCAGCCGCGACACGCGGAGCGGAAGGGATGGAGCCACGCGCACCGACTGGTAGATCGGAATATTCTCGATCATGTGGGATTCCAAAGTGGGCGCGATTTCGATGCCAAGCAGCAGCGGCTCTCCATTCGCCAGCCTCGAACTGGCCTGGGCCGCGCAGACCACGGATTCGCCGTCATATTCCTGAACCTAATCCGCAATTCCGGGGAGCGTCCTGGCGTGTCAAACACCCACTCCAGCGGCAACCGGTTCACACCCGCCGCGATCCGCAGAGCCTCATTGGGTCTTTTGAAAAGAAGGTACGCGGGATCGGGAGCCAGCATGTATTTGATCCCGATGCGATTCCCGGGTTGGCCGGCTTTCTGCACGCCTGTCGCGCCATCGGTTTTCACCACGGTCATGTCATCGTTGCCGGCTGGAAGCTCGACGACATTGCCCGTGTCTCCATAGCTCCACGCCGTCAGGCGGACTTCCTCCCCCTTTTCAAACAACATCACGCGATCCATCCGGCTCAGGTTACCATTCACGCGGTCCATCCGGCTCAGGTTGCTATTGAAGGCGAGCGACTTGTTGAACCGAAACTCGCCCAACTGCTCGGTCAGCGTCTTCATCGCCTGATACGCGGGCTTCGGATCGTAAATGGGGTCGCGACCGGGGTGGTATTCGTGGCGGACGAGGCCGAAGCGGTGCTCGGGGTCTTTCGCGTCGCGCCCGTCGTCGTGCCAGTCGTACCAGATCGAGAGGGCGACGTCGTTGGCGATGTTGGTGAGAAGCTGGCGCGGGAGACATTTGGCCTGCTTCTGCTCGTCGAAATCCTTCCACGCGGTGCTGTAACCCCATTCGCCGCTGATGACCGGGATCGTTTTGTCCTGCGGCGCGTATTTGCGGATGAGCAGGCGGACGGCGCGGTATTCCTCCTCGACGGTTTCGGGCGCGGTCTGGCGGTAGGGATGCACGGAGACGGCGTCCCAAAATTCGAGCAGTCCGGCTTTGAAACAGCCTTCGAGAAACGGCTGGTCGATGGTCGAGGTCGCGGGGCCGATGAGGGCCTCGCCCTTTTCGCCGAGCAGCCCCGCGTCGCGCAGAGCCTGGCCGGTGGCTTTGGCGAGGGCGATGTAGTCTGCGCGGCCCGCGGGCGATTTCCAAAACTGTTCGATGTTCGGCTCGTTCCACATTTCCCACAGGTAGTCGCGGCCTTTGAAATGGCTGACGGCGGCGACGGCCTAGCGGGTGAAAGCGTCGCGAAATTCGGCGGTTCCGGCGCGCGAGGTGAAAGGATGTTTTTCGCCCGGCTCGGCGTATAGCGGGTTGCCGTAGTCGAGGATGAAAACCGCGCGGGGCTTGTGTCTATCAAGGTTCGTTACGAGGCGACCGTAGGCGGAGAAATCGTATTCGCCGTGTTGGCGCTCGGTGCCGGCCCAGCCGAAATCCATGCGCACCCATTTGAAGCCGGCTGCGGCGAGCATTTCCATTTCGCCGGGTTTCGGGTCGGTGAAATGGTGTTCACACCGAGGCAGTCGGGGATGACCGGCGGCGGCAGCGAAGGATGCGGCCCGCCAGCGAGCGCGACGGCGCGGTGCAGGAGCAGGGCAGCGAGGAGAAAATGGCGGAGCTTCATTGTTGCATCGTTCGTGGGTTATCCGAGCGCCTCGCCGGCAAATAAATCAGCCTTTGAAAACCGCCACACCGATCCCGGCCACGATCAAAAGCACGACGAGCCCGAGAATGATCCAGACCACGGCGGAAGTCCGGTATTTGATGTGGGGCGTTTGCTGGATGACGGCCTGGTATTCGTCCGAAAAAACGGTGGTGCCCTTTTGCGAAAAGACGAGGTAGAGGATGTAGGCGTTGATAAGGGTGCCGATGGGAAATCCGATCAGGCCAAAGCCCGAGAGTATCCCTGTGGGAACACGCGCCCATTTTCGCAGCCGCCGCAGGCCTGTGCCCACGCAAATCTGGCCGACGCTGAAGGCCAGAAAGCCGAGCCCAATCAGCGCGGTCACAGCGATACTCTCCGTGCTGCTTTTTCCGGCGAAACTGGGGATCACCACGCCTAGGCCGATGAAAAACAGGCCCGCCCCGCTGAGGTAATAGAGAATGCCGACGGATGTGACCGACGCCTCGTGCTTGATGTGCGCTTTTCTCATCTCCTCCGCCGCGGCGCTGGTGATGGGTTCGCCGCGGCTGATCCGGCGGAGGATCTCCGGCTTGCAGGCGGCGCAGTACTGCGCATCGGCCAAGGAGAAGATTTCCGTGGCTGGAACCTTGCGTCCGCAAGCCGCGCAAACGGTGGCGCCTGGGCTCCCGGCACCCGCCAAAGCCTGCGGAGCTATCCCGCCGTGCGGCTGCCAACTGGTCAGGCCTTCACGCCAGACCAAGGTCTCGGGCGTGACGACGCCTTGCTGCGCGAGACGCTGAAGTTCGTCGTCGCCAACCGGCCCTTTTTGATCTGCTCCGCTTGCGTAATACCAGTCCATGGATGGGATGTTATGGGTGTTTGGTGGTGGTGATTTGCTGCGCGGGTTGGTCGGCGTTGGGCCAGCAAAGAGCAAGCGGCTTTGCGCAGCAGCCTGCCCTTTTAACCCGCACCACGCACGGCGAGCAGGCGCTCGGTGTATTTCGCCAGGAGGTCACATTCGAGGTTCACGAAATCGCCGGCGTGTTTCGCGCGGAGGTTGGTCATGGCGAGGGTGTGGGGGATGATCCAGACGGTGAAGCTGGCCGCGCCCACTGCGGCGACGGTGAGGCTGATGCCGTCGATGGCGATGGAGCCTTTGAACGCGACGTAGCCCGCAAAGGCCGCCGGCAGCTCGATCTCCAGCCGGTGGTCGGCATGCACTTTCTCGAAGCTCAGGACGCGCGCGGTGGTGTCGATGTGCCCCTGGACGAAGTGCCCGCCGAGTCGCGCGTGGGCGGCGAGGGCTCGTTCGAGGTTCACGGGCGCGCCGGGCGCGAGGGCGCCGAGGTTGGTGCGGTCGAGGGTTTCGGCGAGGAGATCGAAGGCGAGCGCGTCGGCGTCGCGGGCGGTGACGGTGAGGCAGCAGCCGTTCACGGCGATGCTGTCGCCGAGGCGCGCATCGGCGGAAACCAAAGGGGCGCGCAGGGTGAGGCTCGCGCCGGCGGCGGTGCGGGCGAGGGCGAGGAGCGCGCCCGTTTCTTCGACGAGTCCGGTGAACATGGCGGGCGAAAGTAGCGGGCGGGCGCGCGGCTTACCAGCAGCCGGCGCGGAGATTTTTGCAGGCGTCGCCGAGCCGGGCGATGACGTGGCGGGCGGAGAGCGATTCCTCGGACTCCGCGCCGCCAAAGACGGCCAGTTCCGCCGCGCGCCCGCACAGCCACGCGCCGAGCCGCGCGGCGTCGTGGAGTGCGAGCCCCTGCGCGGCGAGCGCGGCGCAGACGCCGGTGAGGACATCGCCCATGCCGCCGGTGGCCATGCCGGGGGAGCCGGTGGAGTTGTAGCTGAGCGGGCGCCCGTGCTCGGCGACGAGGGTGCGCGCGCCTTTGAGCAGCAGGGTCACGGGAAAGCGCGCGGTGAAATCCTCGGCGGTCGCGCGGCGCGGGCGCGAGGCAGAGGCGGGATCGAGGCGGGCCATTTCGCCGGGGTGCGGCGTGAGCAGGCGCGGCCCGGCGCAGCGCCCGAGGGTGTTGGGGCGGGTGGCGAGGAGGTTGAGCGCGTCGGCATCCACGACCATCGGCTGCGGGGCGCGCTCGATGAAGGCGAGCACCTCCTTCGCGGGCGCGGTGCCGAGGCCCGGGCCGATGGCGAGGACATCGTGCCGTGCGGTGAGCACTTCGTCGAAAGAAGCGACCGCTTGCACCATGACCTCCGGCGCGATGCGGGCCGCGACGAGCGGATAAATGTCGGGCGTCACGTAGAGCGTCACCAACCCCGCGCCCGCATGGACACAGGCTTCCGCGGCCAGCACCGCCGCGCCGGTCAGCCCTGCCGAACCGGCCACGATCCCCACGCGCCCGCACTGCCCTTTGTGCAGATTGAAAGGCCGGCGCGGCAGCAGCGGCGCGAGCGTCTGCGCAGTCGCCACGGTTTCGCGCGCGCCGCTTTCGTCCATACGCGCGCTCAGCTCGGCGAGCGGCAGCACGGCCAGCCGGCCGACAAATGGTGTCGCCGCATCTGCCAGCAGCCCGCGTTTGGCAAAGCCGATGGTGAGCGTGAAATCCGCGCGCACCGTGTCGGCGTCCGCCGCGCCGCTGTCGCCATCGAGCCCGGTGGGCAAGTCGAGCGCGAAGACGTGCGCACTGTCCTCCGCGCGCAGCCGGTTAATGTCGCGCGCCGCCGCCCGCACCGGCTCGCGCAATGCGCCGCCCGCGCCGATGCCGAGCAGCCCGTCGAGCACGATGAGCGCATGTCCCTTGCCCAGTCGCGCGATGGCCGAGCGCTCCGGGTGCGCGTCGAGCAGCGCGGCGTGCTGCTGCGCGGTCAGCGGGCTCCACACGGCGGCGGCAGAGGCGGGCCGCAGCTCGAGTTGCCAGCCGCGCGAGGCAAGATGCCGCGCGGCCACGAGGGCATCGCCGCCATTGTGGCCTTTGCCAAAGGCGACCACGCACTTTCCCGGCACGGGGAAAAACTGCCGCACGGCGGCGGCGATCTCGAGGCCGGCCTCCTCCATCAGCGTCTCCGCGGAAATGCCGGCGGCGAAGGCGCGCTGTTCGAGGGCTTGCATCTCGGTGCAGGTGAGGATCATCGCTGCCTTTCATCGCGCGCTTTTCCGCCGAAGGCGAGCCTGCGGCGCGGGAAAGCAGATGGGCGCTTGACGCGCGGGTGGCGTCTGGCTAGGCACGCTGATGGCAGGTGCGGCTTGCAAAAAACCCAGGCTGCGCGGTTGCCAAAAAACCAACCCAGAACCAACAGCACCAGCATCATGAAAAAACTCCTCACGATCCTCACTCTCACCGCGTTTGTCGCCCTGCCGGCGACCACTTTTGCGGCTCCGAAAAAAGAAACGCCCGCCGCCACCCCCGCCCCCGCGGCCCCGGCGAAACCGGCCACCGCCAAGCCCGCCGCGCCCAAGTCCCTCCCGATGTACAGCCACGCCGACTCCATCGACGTCGCGGCCAAATCCTTCACCACGAAGCGCAAGGACGGCGTGGAGGTGAAGCATGTCCTCACTGCCACGACCGAGATCAAGAACGGCGAGGCCGCGGCCACGCTGGCCGACATCAAGGTGGGCGACTACGTGAGCGGCAGCCGTATTAAGAAGAGCGAGACCGAATACGAGGTGGTGAAGATCAGCAAATTCGGCCCGAAGGCGGAGAAGAAAGGCGCCGCCCCGGCCGCGCCCGGCACGCCGGCTCCGAAGAAAGCCAGCTAAACAAATCTCCGGCACTCCGTGTGCCGCTGTGAAATAACCGGCACCTGCGCAAGCGGGTGCCGGTTTTGTTTGCGGATCCCGCCAACAAAGCCAGCCGCGCCGGGTTGTCCCCCGCAGACCCGTGCGCGGCTTTGGGAAAATGCCGCCGCCGCGCTTGCCGTTTCCGCTTTCACGCCAATACTCACTGCCCATGCCGACGATCACCCTCCCTTCCGTGGCACCGCTCTCCTTTCCCCGCGCGGTGCCGGCGCAAAAAATCCGGCCCCCGAAAAAGAACATCCCGCAGACGCAGCTCCACCGGCAGCACATCCTGGAGCGCGTGCGCGCCTACGTGGCCGAACACGCGCCGGTGCCGCCGATGCCGCCGGACGAGATCAAAGTCCATGCCGACCGGCTCGTGGCGCAGCTCGGGTGCGAGCCCATTTACCGCGACTACATCGGCGTGCTGCTGAACAACGAAATGTGGCGCGAGCCGCTGGCCGCCGTGCCTTTCGAGCGCCGCCTGCTGCTGCTGCCGAAGTGCCTGCGCGTGGAGGCCAAATGCCCCGCGCCCTTCGATGAATTCGGCCTGCTGTGCAAGCAGTGCGGGCTTTGCACGATCCAGGATTTGCAGGCCGAGGCGGAGCGGCTCGGCTACGCGGTGCTCGTGGCGGAGGGCAGTGCCATCGTCATGTCGCTCATCCAGACGGGGAAGATTGAGGCCATCGTCGGCGTCTCGTGCCTGAGCGTTTTGGAGCGGGCGTTTCCGTACATGGAAGCCGCGGCTATTCCGGGCGTGGCGGTGCCGCTGCTGCAGGACGACTGCATCGACACGAACGTGGATATCGACTGGGTGTGGGATTACATCCACCTCACCAGCGACGACCAGACGCGCCGCCTGGACCTCGGCCAGCTTCGGGACGAAATCGACTTCTGGTTCACCCCGCTAAGCCTCGACACGATCATGGGCACGCCGCAGGGCGAGACGGAAAAAATCGGCCGCCAATGGCTCGCCCGCGCGGGCAAACGGTGGCGTCCGTTCCTGACGGTGGCTTGTTTCCAAGCCCTCCGCGCCACCCCCGGCGCGGCGCTGCCGGACGATCTGCGCAAGGTCGCCGTGGCCATCGAATGTTTCCACAAAGCCTCGCTCATCCACGACGACATCGAGGACGGCGACGCCCAGCGCTACGGCGAGAAAACGCTGCACGAAGAATACGGCGTGGCTGTCGCGCTGAATGTCGGCGACCTGCTCATCGGCGAAGGCTACCGCCTGCTCGCGACCTGCCGCGCCAGCGCCGAGCAGAAGGCCGAAATGCTCCGCATCGCCGCCGAAGGTCAGCGCGAACTCTGCCGCGGCCAAGGCGCGGAACTCGTCTGGGCGCGCACGCCGCAGCCACTCACCTCGCTCGAAGTCATCGACATCTTCCGCAAAAAAACCGCGCCCGCCTTTTCTGTCGCGCTCCATCTGGGCGCAATTTACGCGGGGCAGTTTGAGGAAAACGAAGACGTGCTCGCCGCCTACAGCGAAGCCCTCGGCATCGCCTACCAAATCCGCGACGACCTCAGCGACCTCGGCGCGACCGGCGAGACCAACGACATCGCCGGCCAGCGCCCCAGCCTCCTCCTCGCCACTGCTTTCGAGCGCGCTACGCTCGAAGCCAACGGAGCCGACCAAGCCCTCGCCGAAACCCGCGCCGCGCAGAAGCTCGCGCTCGAAGCCCAGTGGCGCCGCCTTTCCACCGCCGCACCCGCTGAGACAGAGACGCTCTATCTCGCGCTCCACGCCGACGAACGCTGCCGCACGCTCCTCGAAAGCTACAAGGAAGAAGCCATCCGCAGCCTGCGCGACGTGGACAACGCCAACCTCAAAGGCCTCCTCCGCCGCGTTCTCGGCAAGATTTTCAACGACACGGAAATCAAAGGCTGGTGCAAGGAATTCGAGGAAAAGAACCTCGCGACGGTGGCGCCGGAGTCGCCGGCCATCGCGGCAGTCTGATTTTAGCCTGACGGCAAAAACGCGCTCGTCTTGCGCGCCGGGCCTTGCGAGCGTCGCAGCCGTATGACCGAGCCGCAAAACGCCGTCGAACTGCTCCAGGCGCTCGTCCGCATCCCGAGCGTGAATCCCGAGGGCGACCCCGGCACGGACGGCACCGGCGAGGCCCGCATCGCCGCATGGCTCGCGGAGTTTCTGCGCGGGCTCGGCGCGCACACCGAACTGCGCGAGGTGCTGCCGGGGCGGCCCAATGTGGTCGCGCGTTTTCCCAGCGACCAGCCCGGCAAACCGCGCCTGCTCCTCGCCCCGCACACCGACACCGTGAGCGTGCTCGGCATGACCATCGACCCCTTCGCCGCCGAGCTGCGCGACGGCAAAATCTGGGGCCGAGGCACGAGCGACACCAAAGGCCCGATGACCGCAATGCTCTGGGCGCTCCACGAAATGCGCGACCGCATCCGCACGCTCGGCCACGAGATTTGGTTCGCCGGTCTCGCGAGTGAGGAAGCCGGCCAGCACGGCTCAAAGGCGCTCGCCCGCGAGGAGCGTTTCGACTTCGTCATCGCCGCCGAGCCCACGGATTTGCAAGTCGTGCACACGCACAAAGGCAGCGCCTTTCTCCAGCTCCGCACCACCGGCAAAGCCGGCCACGCCGCGCGCCCCGAACTCGGCGAAAACGCCATCGTGAAAATGCTGCGCGTCCTCGATTTCATCCGCGGCGAACTGACGGCGGAATTCGCCACCATTCACGACCCCTTGCTCGGCTCGCCCACCGTTAGCATCGGCACCATCCGCGGCGGCTCGAAGACCAACATCATCCCCGACGCCTGCGAAGCCACCGTCGATCTCCGCTTCGTCCCCGCGCAGTTCACCCCCGACTTCGCCGAAAAACTCAGCGCCCGTCTCCGCGCCGTGTGCCCCGACCTCACGCTCGATCTTTCCCCCGCCCCGCCGCTCTACACCGACCCCACACACCCCCTCATCACCCGGTTCGGCGAATGCGGCGCGCAACCCGTCGGCGCTCCGTGGTTTTGCGACGCCTGCTTTTTCGCCGAGCGCGGCATGCCCGCCGTCGCCCTCGGCCCCGGCTCCATCGCCCAGGCCCACACCCGCGACGAGTTCATCGCAGTTGCGGACTTGGAGAAAGGCGTGGAGTTTTTCCAGCGCTTCCTCGCGTTGATATAAAAAGGGATCCCAC
>JANPHJ010000267.1:0-9831 GCA_031424395.1 Chthoniobacter sp. | reverse complement strand
TTTGGAAATCGTCGCGAAAGCGCTGGGCTTCGGCCTGGAGTTGGGTGGGATCGCTCATGCCGCGAGCAAAGCGCGGCGGACTTCGCACGTCGAGCACTGGGATTTCACGTCGAGACGCCAGCTACCACTGCTTTGCGGCCTTCTCTTTGGTCAGTTTCGCTTCGATTCGCTCACGGAGTTTTATGGCGTCCTTGTAATCGGGATGATCTTCGTCAAGAACCCGCTTCCATCCATTTTCGGCTCGTTGCGCGAACTCCAGCGCCTCCTTGAGCTTGGCTTGCTGGGCGAGACTCACAGCCAAATTGAAGCAGGAGTGGAAAACGTCCCGATGCTCCGACCCTAACACACGCTCGCGGATCGCCAGCGCAGTTCGATGCTCTTGCTCTTCCTCTGCATACTTGCCTTGGGTGCCCAGCGCGTTCGCCAAGTTGTTCCTGCTCGATAAGGTATTGGGGTGCTCTGCGCCGAAAATGCGCTCGAACATGGCCAGCACCGCGCGATGTTCCTTCTCGGCCTCCGCATACTTGCCTTGGGCACCCAGCGCGTTGGCGAGGTTGTTTCGGCTTGGCAAGGTATCGGGATGCTCCGCGCCGAGCACGCGCTCGCGGATGGCCAGCACCGCGCGAAACTCTTCCGCCGCTTCGGCAAATCTGCCTTGGGCACCCAGCGCGATAGCCAGATTGTTCCTGCTCGATAATGTATTGGAAGCCGCAGCATCAAAATGTGCATTGGTGAATTCGTAAGCTTTGCGGGCATAGCGGCCAGCACGCTCAAAATCTCCCCGGTCTCGCAGGAAATTGGACAAATCGAAGAGAAGCTCGCCCTGCTCATCCAAGCTCTGGTGACGATGCTCGACGATCTGCTCCGCTTCCAACAGCGCAGCCTCTGCTTCATCCCACTGGAAGCGCTGCCATAACTGCCTGCCCAGTCGGTGGAGCAAGCGAGCCTTTAGGGATTCGACATTTGCCCGCTCGCTCTCAGGCACCGTCTTTTCAAGCAGCCGTCCGAGGGCTCGGCGCGTCTCGTCGGGGTCGCCTGTTTCTTCGGTGGACTCCCCTTGCGAGAATTCGTTGGTGGCCTGCACCTGCCCATCGGGTGGCAGATCCCGACTAGGCGGCTCGATGCGGGCGATGGTGTCCCGGATACTCCAGAGATCGGGCGCTGCCTCACGGCAGACCTCCTGCAGCCACGGGGGTCCGGCGAAGATGAGAGGCACTCCGAGTTGACGGCGCAGGGGATTACGGCGGGGATTGAGCGCTGCGAGTGCATTGCGCCAGAGTTGGCGCACGGGATCTTCGTAACTGGCACTTTCCGCCTCGGGAGCGGAAACCCACACCGCGCCGGTGTCCGTTGGCAGTTCGGCTTGCAGCAACTGATCGCCGAGGGTGCCGGAGGGTTCCTGTAAATGGAGTTGGACGGAGTGGAGCGCGCGACCCTGCTCCGCGAGGTGGCGCTGGAGCGCGCGGCGGCAGACCTCGGCACCCGCCTGCTCCGGCGCGAGGACGAGGAGGAGGCCGAAACCATCCAGCAGCCGGAGATGATCAAGCAGGTGCCGCCACTCGGCATTTTTTTCTAGCCGGTAAATGCGGTCGAGTGGCTGGATCCCGGCGTCGTCCACCTAGGAGGATTCGGCCACTTCGGCGCGGGCCGCGGCGCGGGTTTCCTTGCGGTCGAGGATGTCGGCGCGCTTGACGATCTCGGCGACTTCTTCGCGGATGAGCGGATGGAGGTCATACCATTCGTCGCCATTGATGAAGTAGAGCACCATGTGCGTATTCATGAACTGGGCGAGGCGGCGGACGTCCTCGTCGCTGCTCGTCTGGTGCGCGGCGGCGCGCAACTCGGCGACGCGGTGGAGGGCGCGGGCATCCTCCACGGCGATGGGGAGATAGCTGGAGCGAACGGTGTAGATGGCTTGATCGGCGATGGATTGCGTGAGGGGGATTTTCTCAGCGCGGACGATGGACTCGCGGATGAGCCGGAGGAGATCACGATAGTGCCCGCCCGAAGCGGAGATGAGCTCATCAAGCAGCGGATGGGAACCGTCGGGTTTCATGCCGTCGAAGAAACGCTCGATGCCGTCGGACTCCACCATGTCGAAGCGGCGCTTCACGAGGGAACGCAAGACCTTGAACGAATCCGGGCGCGAGGTGCGTTTGGCGTCCTTTTTCCAGAGCGGCAGATTGGCGACAAGACGCTGCTGGAGGCCGGGCAGGACAAGCTTTAGCCAAGAAGGGACGGTGAGAACCGTATGGATATGCTCGAAGCGGAGATACTTCAGGTAATCGGCAAAGATGCGCTTGGTATTCTCGATGAGACTTTGCTGATGAGAGCTGAGGCCGGGTGCGCCGGGAATTTGCTCGAACTGATCGAAGATGAAGACGATCTGGCTTTCGGTTCCGCGTTTCTTTTTCACCAGCGCGCGGCAGTCGGCGATGAACTCGTTCACTTCCCGCTGAAGTTCACCGAGCCGAACTTGGAGCTTGGCGCGAAGTTGCTGCCGGAAGTCGGGCGCGGTCTGGAAGGCGAGCTTGAGCGAAGCTTCGGCGGTCTTGGCGGGCGTGCCGGCTTTAATGCCGATCTCCTCCAAGCTGACGTTGGTTTTCGTCAGATAGGTGCGCAGGCGCTGCCAGTAGCTCCGCTTGAGAGCGTCGCCGATGTCGGAGTCTGTCAGGGCGTCGCTAAAGGCTCCGGCAAGCGCATTGAGCAGCGTGACGATGTCGATTTCCTCGCCGGGGTTGAGATAATTGAGAGCGTCCTGCTGAAGGACGAGATACCCCTTCAGCTTCAAGGCACCGGCAAGCCGATTGAGCTCGGTGGATTTGCCGGAGCCGCGAAAGCCGGAGAGCAGGGTGAGGCTTTCAATCTCGGAGAACTCGATGTTGCGGCGGATGAGCGTGGCGTGGTCGTAATTCCGCAGGTCCGGATGCTCCTCATAGACCGGTTCATAGCGCTCGTCTTCCGAGGGGAGAGCTTCATCCTGGAATTGTTTGTAGAGGGCTTTGCAGAAATTTGCGTCGCTAAGCTTGGGCATAACTCGAAAGTACGGCTGACCTTCACACACGTCTCACGAACTCGACAAGCTGTGAATGGGCGAGACGACGGTGCAGTGGCGTATCACGTTTTCCACGCGAGGACGCCGATGCCGGCGAGGATGAGGGTGCTGCCGATGGCGGTCTTCGGCGTGAAGGGTTCGTGCAGCAGCCAGAACGAAAGCAGGAGCGTGACGAGGATGCTGCCTTTGTCCACGAGGGCGACGAAGGAGACGGTGCCGGTCTTCATCGCGCGGTAATAGAAAATCCACGAGAGCGAAGTCGTGAGGCCGGAGAGGGCGAGCAGGGCGAGGTCGCGTGGGCGCGCGGCTTCGAGGGCGGCGATGGGGCGCGCGTTGGTCCAGATGACGGCGTTGAGGAGGACGAGGGTGAAGACGACGCAGGTGCGCAGCGCGAGGCTCACGTCGGGGCCGAGGTTTTTCATGCCGGACTTCGCGAGCACGGAGGTGAGTCCGGCGAAGAGCGCGGCGAGGAGGGCTTGGATTTTCCAGGGTTCCATGGCGGCTATTGTTGGTCGTCCTGGCGCTTGCGTTTGCGGGCGAGGAGGCGCTCGGTGGTGGATTGCGGATCGTCGGGCGATGCTGATTCCACGGGCTTCGCGGGTGGTTGCGGTGAGGAAACGGGCGGAGGTTTTTGCGCGGGACGCGGTGGCAAAATGACGGGTGCAGGACGCGCGTCGCGCTCCGTTTCGAGCGTGGCTTTCACCTGCTGCTTGCGTTGCAAAAGGGCGCCCATGGTTTCGCCGCTGGTGGCGGTTTTGCGGCGGAAGAGGAAGTCGCGGATGGCGGTCCAGTCGAGCTGGATGCGGCGGATTCCGACATCGAGCGGGATGAGGCAGGCGAGGAGGATGAGGAAGAGATCGGCAACGGGGCGGGAGCTTTCGCGGGAGGTGCGGGCGGGGTGGTAAAGGTCGAGGTCGCCCGCTTTGAGCACACGCCCGCCGGTGCGCTCGGCGATTTGTTTGAGCAGGATCGGGTCGCTGCGGAAGCGGAGATACTCGGGCGAATACGGCACGGCGAATCCGCCGACGGCCTGCTCGGGGCGAGCCTCGGTGCCGGCACCAGCGGCGGCGGCAATGACCTGGTAGCGGCCTTTGCCCCACAGCGGGAACTGCCCATGATAGCGGCGCGGCCCGATTTGCCGCAGCGGCACGCTGACGCTCTCGCCGCGCGGTCCGGAGACGCGCGCCTCCATCTCGAGAAAGCGCTCGCTGCCCGCGAAATCCTCCACCGAAATCACGCCGCTGCTCCCCGCCGAAAACGTGCGTAGCCGCAGGTCGGTTTTCTGCTCGACGCGCGAAATCTCCGTCACGAGCTGCCGCACGAAGGCGCGGAACTTTTCCCAGCCCAGCCAGTCCTGCGCCCACGACGGGCCGAGGTCGCTCGTCCACGCTGCGCTCGTGCCGAGGCCGAAGCGCCAGGTCGCAAGCAGCGGATCGGTTTCGCCCGGCTCCTCCTTGCTCGCGGGCACGCGCAGCAGCGTGGCAGCGCGCGGCTTGATGGTGGTCAGCACGTAGCCGCGCAGCGGCGGCAGCGCGTCGATGCCCTTGAGCACGGGCGACGGAAACTCCACCTCCGGCGTGAAGACTTTGTTTTGCAGCATCGAGCGCTTCAGCGTCTTCGCTTCCTTGATGAAAATGCCGGGCAGTTCGTTCGGATTTTGCGGGAAGTAATAGCGCCCGCCGGTCGTCTGCGCGATCGACTGCATGATGGAAATGTCCCGCCCGCCGTGCGGGTTGATCGCGATCATCGAGACGCTGATTTTTGAATCTACGAACTGCTGGATCAGCGCGGGCGTGGGCGGTGAGGGATCGCCGTCGCTGATGACGATGACGTGCTTCGCCGCAGCATCGCTTTTCTGCAAGCCGGCGAGCCCGAGCTGCATCGGCGTCTGGAAATCCGGCATGTCGCCGGGCTCGGCTTTGTTGATGAGCGGGACGAGCTTTTCGTATTCGGACGCGGGCGTGAGCGGGAAAATCCAGTTGTAGCCGCTGTGGTTGTTGCCCCACGAGTAAGCGATCAGCCCGACCTCGTCCTGCGCGCCGAGCACGCGCATCGACTCCTTCGCCATGCGCTTCGCCCAGGTGTTGCCTTCGGCGAATTCGCAGGTGTGCAGCACGATGGCGAGTGCGCCTTTGGGCAGCACGCGTTTCTGTTTCACGTCCATCTCGACGGGCAGCGCCTCCTCGATGGCGCTGCGGTGAAAGCCGCCCGGCCCGTAGCCCTGCGGCCCGCCGAGCATGAGGAAGCCGGTGCCGTTGTTGTACACGGAATCGCGCAGCGCCTGCATCTGCACGACATCGAAGGAATCGGCGGGCGCATTCGCAAAAACGACAAGGTCGTACGGCAGCAGCGAGAGGGCGTCGCGCGGGAATTCGTAGGCCGTGCCGACCTGCACGAGGCGCTCGCTCTCCTTCATCGCCTTAACGATCGGCTCCCAGTCGCGGGCGTCGCCGCGCGCATCGGTGACGACGAGCGCCTTGCCCTCGCCGCGCAAAAACAGATCGCCGATGGCCACATTGTTTTCCGCCCAGCCGTCCTCGCCTTGCGGCACGGAGATGTTCGCGGCGTATTCGTAAAAGCCGGGCTCGCGCAGATAGAGTGGGAGCGAAAAGCGGTTCTTGCCGGCCTCGAACTCGACCTCTTTTTCAAAGACCGTCTTCCCGTTTTCCGCCAGCGTGAGTTTGCCTTTGCCCGCTTGCAGCGCGGAAAGGAGCACGCTGGCCTCGTAGGTTTCGCCAGCCTTGACGACGCGCGGGAGATCGAGCCGCTCCAGCCACACTTCCTTTTCGTAGGCAAAGGCGATGGGCAGCACATCCACGGCGATGCCGCGCGCTTTCAGCTCGTCGAGCTGCGCGTTCACGCTGCCCTCCGTTTCGTTGCCGTCGGTGATGAGCACGACGCGCCCCTGGTTCTGCTCCGGCAGCATCGCCGCCGCGAGGCTGAGCGACTTGGCGACGTTCGTGCCGTCCCTCGCCACGCGGGAGTTCATCGCCTCGAAAGGGAACGTCGCGCGCGGCGGCAGCTCGACCGCGGCCTCGCGGCCAAAGACCACAAGCCCGGCTTCGTCCTTCGGGGGTTTTTGCGCAACCGTCTGCATGACCCACGCGAGCGCCTGGTCGCTCACTTTTTCGCTCATCGAGTCCGAGACATCGAGCGCATAGACGACCGAGAGCACGTCCGACCGCCGCACCGCTCGCGGCTCCGCGAGCAGCATGATAAAGGCGCACGCGATGATCAGGCGGGTGAGCAATGCGGCAAGCGCGCGCCCTTTCGCGAGACCCGAGTAGCCGCCGAGATGCAGCCACCAAATCCACGGCAGCGCGAAGGTGAGCCAGAACGCCGGGCGGTAGGCAAAACGCAGCAACCCGCGCGTTTCCACAAACGCGCATCCGCCGAGAAACAGCGCCAGCACCAGCGTCAGCGGCAGCGCCGCACGCCAGGTCAGCGGCTGGCGCGTTGGCGGCAGGAGCCGCTGGAGGATGCGTGACTGGGCCGAGGGCAAAGCGCGTGGAGTGTGCGGCAAAACGGTGGGCACTCACAAGGCGCGCGTTTCCACATCCGCAAATCAGCGCACCGCGCGGCGCGCCCTGGCCGCCCCGCCCCGCGCCCGGACCGCGGCCTAGTTTTTCGGCAGCAGCCGCTGCTTCACATCCGCGCTCATCGCCGCCGACTGGTTGATCCAGTTCGTCGCCGCCGTCTTGTCGGAGCGCAGCCATTGGCGGGCGATGCGCTCGAGGTCGGTGTTGCGCGTGTTGGCGTCGGCGATGGTGCTGGCCCAGACGGCGGCGCCCTCGGGATCGGTCTGCGACGCGCGGCGGGTGAAAGCGCTGACGGCAGCATCGCGCGCGCCTCCGACGGGTAGGCGCTCGAGCCAGCCCGCGGTTTTGACCGGGTCCTGCTCGGCCCATTGGGCGGCGACACTGCGCATGGCGTTGGCCCGCGTCTCGCCCTCGGGAAACTGCCCCGCCCACGCCGCGGCGGCATTGGGATCGTTTTGCGCCCACTGCGTTGCGACCTGGCCGGCGGCGTTGCTTTGATTCGCCAGGGGGAGCTGCGCGACCAAAGCCGCGGCCTGCTGCGGATCGTTGTTCGCCATGCTGCCGATAACGCCGCCGAGCACGTTGCTGCGGACTTTTTCGTCGCCGATCTTCCGCGCCCAGGCGAGGGCCTCCAGCGGGTCGTTGCGCGCCCACTGGCTGGCCACCTCCACCAGCGTGCCGCTGCCTTCCTGCCCGGCTTTCGGATCGGTTTTGATCCAGTAATCCGCCGCCGCGCGCGGGTCGCTCTGCGCCCACTGGCTGACGACACTGCGCTGCGCGTTCTTTTTCGTCTCGTCGTCGGGGAGCTGCGCGACCCACGCCAGCGCGGCCCCCACATCGTTGCGCGCCCAAGAGCTGGCGACGTTGCTGATGGCGTTGTTCCGCGAGTCGCCGGGCGGCAGCGTGGTCACGTATTGCGCCGCCGCCTGCGGGTCGCTCTGCGCCCATTGCTGGGAAATGTTTTGCACCGCGTTATTCCGCGCCTGCCCTGCGGGCATCTGCTCGATGAGGCCGAGCGCGGCGGGCACGTCGCGATAGCCGAGCGTATTGACCACGCTGCTGAGTGCGCGGTTGCGGGCATCGCCCGCCGGGAGCGCGAGCACCGCCGCGCTGGCGGCCTGCGGATCGGCATTGGCCCACGCGCTGTAGGCATTCGTCACCGCATCCCGCCGCGCGCCGGCTTCCGGGATCTGGCCGGCCCACGCAATGGCGGCCTGCGGATCCGACTGCGCCCATCGGTACACGGTCGCGCGAATGGCGTTGTCCCGGTTTTGCCCGCGCGGCAGTGTGAGCACTTGGCTCGCCGCCGCGGTCGGGTTTTGCCCGGCCCATTCGCTGAAGATGTTGTAGTAGGCGTTGTCCGTATTCCGGTCGCGCGGCAGGGTGCCGAGGAACTGCATCGCCGCTACGGGATCGCGCCGCGCGAGCGTGGAGATGAGGCTGTAAAGCGCGCTGTTCCGCTGGTCGCCCGCGGGCAGGGATTGCGTCCACGCCATGGCCGCCTGCGGATTGGCGCTGGCCCAGATGCTCATGGCGGCGCGGGTGGCTCCGTAGCGCGAGTTGCGCTCCAGGCTGAGCGCAAATTTCAGCGCGGCCTGCGGATCGCTCTCCGCCCATTTGCCCACGAGCATCGGCAGCAGCGCATCGCGGTCCTGCCCGGTCAGGCGCTGCGCCAGCGCGATGGCCGACGAGACCTCGCCCGGCGACATCTTCCCGATCGCCTCATAAAGATCATGCGTGCGCCGCAGCTCATTGGGCTCGCGCAGCGCGCTCAGGATGGAAGTCTCGCTGTGCTGCTCCTCCTCGGCCGTCGCCTTCGGCAAATCCTGCGGCACCACCGCTGTCGCCGCCGGTGCGAGCAGCTCGGTTTCAGCGCCGCGCGCGCCCGGTACAGCCGGGGTTTTTCCGCCGACAGACGGCGCGGTATTGTCGCCCATGACGTAGCCCATCAGCCAGCCGCCGGCGAGGGCGCCGGCGCAGGCGAGCGGCCATTTGAGTTGTGGGTTCATGCGGGGAAAAGGTGGGGCGGCAGCTTGGTTAGACCGCACCCTCGGGCGCGTCAACCGCGCACGACCACCCGGCGGGCCGTCAGTACTTTAGAATCCGCGCGAGGAAATCGCGGCACTCCGCGGAGCGCGGCGCGGCGAACAGCTCCTCCGCTGGCGCGTGCTCGACGATGCGGCCCGCCGCGAGAAAGGCCACGCGGTCGGCAACGTGCCGCGCGAAACCCATCTCGTGCGTCACGAGCAGAAAGTCGCGCCCTTCGTCCTTCAACTCGCGGATGACCTCCAGCACCTCCGCCGTCATCTCGGGATCGAGCGCGCTGGTCGGCTCGTCGAAAAGGAGCAGCCGCGGCTTGATGGCGATAGCGCGCGCGATGGCCACCCGCTGCTGCTGCCCGCCGCTAAGCTGCGCGGGCTTCTTGTGCGCGTGGTCGGCGAGCTGGAAACGGCGCAGCGCTTGCCGGGCGATGTCCTCCGCCTCGGCGGCGGCGAGGCCATGCACCTTTTCCAGCGGCAGCGTGATGTTTGCCAGCGCGGTGAGATGCGGGAAGAGATTGAACGCCTGGAAGACCACGCCGAGATGCCGGCGTTGCTCGCGCAGGCTGATGTCATCAGCAAAGGCGACCGCCTCGCCGTCCAGCGTCACGGCTCCGGCGTCCGGCGTTTCCAAGCCCGCGATGATCCGCAGCAGCGTGGACTTTCCGCCGCCGCTCGGCCCGATCAGCGCGAGGCTGCGCAGCTCGCCGAAGTCGCAGGTCAGGTCATCGAGCACGCGGTGCGTGGCGAAGGACTTCGTGAGATCGGTGAGCGTCAGGCGCATAATTTCAGTCGGCGGGCGGAACGCACAATCCGGGGAGCACACGCGTCCCGCGTGTTGGTTTCGGCGTCTCGCCGAAACGAACTTTGCGGGGTGGGTTCCCCGCGGGCGGAGCTCTTGCCGATGCGGATGAGCCCGCTCGCGCACGAGCTCCACACCCGAAGACACTCCCCGCGAAAGTCCGCGAACGCGGGGACGCCTGCGCCAACACGCGGGACGCGTATGCTCCCCGGAAATTGGAGCGCGCGCGTCATGTTTCAAACCGCGCCCGCTTTTCCAGCGACTGCGTCCACAGCGAGATCGGCAGCGTGAGGATGAGGTAGCCGAGCGCCACCGGCAGGTAGCTTTCAAAATAGCCGAGCGTCACGGAACTCACCGACCCCGCGGCCAGCGCGAATTCCTCGATACCGAGCACGG
>JANPHJ010000266.1:0-12560 GCA_031424395.1 Chthoniobacter sp. | reverse complement strand
TTCACCTTTTTCTCCGGCGCGGTGCCGCTGTGGAGCTGGTCGAAAAGGGTGGTCGCCTGCGGAGCCTGTGCCGGCGCGGCCTGCGGGACGGCGGGCTGCGGGGTGAGGGCGGAGCGGAGGGCTCCTTCGACGAGCTGGGCGCAGTGGATTTTCATCGGCGGGAGCGCGCCGAGCGGGGCGGAGAGATCGGCGCCGGACATGGAGAGGGCTTCGTCCACGGTCTTGCCGTCGATGAGTTCGGTGGCGACGCTGGCGACGGCGATGGCGGTTTCGCAGCCGAAGGTCTGGAAGGTGGCGCGGTCGATGACCTTCCGGCCCTGCGCGTCCTCCTTGAATTTCACCCACATCCGCAGCATGTCGCCACAGTCCGCACTGCCGACGGTGCCGACGGAATCGGCGTTCTCCATTTCGCCGAGGTTCTTGGGGTTGGCGATGGCGTCGTGGATGCGTTGTTGGAGGTCGGGGTTCATTTGGAAAATCTATTCGAGTTCATAGCGGGGGAGCGCGTGATCGACTTCCAGGCTCCATGCGTCGATGCCGCCACGAAGGGCGCGCACGTTTTCAAAGCCATGCCCGGCGAAGTAGGCGGCGGCGTCCATGCTGCGCGCGCCGGTGTGATCGGTGATGACGGTGAGCGCGCGGCGGTCCCATTTGACGAGGATTTCCTGCATCAGCTCCTGGGTGAAAAAGATCGCGCCCGCAATGTGGACAGCGTCGAACTCCTCGCGGGTGCGGATGTCGATGAGCTTCGTGTCCGGGTCGGTCTTGAGCGCGGCGGCGAGGCCGGCGGGGGCGATGAGGATTTTGGCGTCGGCCTCGTGGCTTTCGAGGATGTGCGCGATGACCTCGTCCACGGGCAGGTTTTCATTGCGCGCGCAGACCTCGGCGAGCGTCTCGGTGGGCTGAAAGCCGCAACTCGCGCAGCCGCCGATGTGGTAGCGCCGAAAGAGCGCGCGCTGCGCGCCGGGGAAGTGCCGGAGCAGTTCGCGCATGGTGAGCTGCGGGTCGGGCGGAGCGGTGGTGGTCATGCGGGGAGAGTAGCGCGCGGCGGGGCGGTGACAAATGCGGGCGCGGCTAGCGGGTCAAAAAATTTCGACGCAATGCAGTTCAGGATTTTGCATCAGCTCGGTGATGAGGATGGCGTTGCGGCGGAGGAGTTCCCCGACTTGCTGCGGCGTGCTGTTGCCGCAGCGGAGCCAGACGATTTTTGGCGGCGCACCGTAGAGGGGCTGCGTTCGGCAAAATCCGCATCCTGCGTGACGATGCAAAAGCCGTGGCTTTTCGCGTAATCCCAAATGCGATGATCCGCTGCCTGATCCAGACCCGCGGCGCGGACGTGGGCCGATTGGGGAAAGAGATCGTCGAGCCGCCGGGGCAGGCGATGGCTGAGGTTCTGATCGAAGAGCAGCTTCACGCCGCCGAGCCGATCAGGTGGTGATCGCGATCCGCGGCGTAGGCTAGGGCGGCACGGATGTCGTCGGTCGTGAGTTCGGGGAACTCCTCGACGATTTGCTCATTGGTCATGCCCGCGGCGAGCCAGCCGAGGATGTCATAAACGCTGATCCGGGTGCTGCGGATGCACGGACGGCCACCACGTTTGCCGGGCTCGATGGAGATGATCTGGCGATAATCCATGCGGGGAAACTAGATTGCTGAAGCGGTGGGTTCAAGGCGTGAAAGCTCACGCGCCAGCCAGCGCGGTGGCGGCGACGGCGGCGGTTTTTGCGAGGTCTTCCGAGGAGTGAGCGAGGGAGAGGAAGCCGGCTTCGAATTGCGAGGGAGCGAAGTAGATGCCGGCGTCGAGGCAGGCGTGGAAGTAGCGGGCGAAGGCGGCTTTGTCGGAGCGCTGGGCGTCGGCGAGGTTCCAGATTTCGCCGGTGGTGAAGTAGAGGCAGAACATGGAGCCGATGCGCTGGAAGACGTAATCGCGGCCCGCTTTTTTCAGGGCAAAGCGGACGCCGCTTTCAAATTCCGCGCCGAGGTCTTCGAGCCGCGCCCAGCCGTTGACGCGTTCCATTTCGCGGAGCTGGGCGAGGCCGGCGGCCATGGCGAGCGGGTTGCCGGAGAGCGTGCCGGCTTGGTACACGGGGCCGTCGGGCGAGAGCTGGTCCATGATGTCCGCGCGTCCGCCGAACGCGCCGACGGGCAGGCCGCCGCCGATGACTTTGCCGAGCGCGGTGAGGTCGGGCGAAATCCCGCAGCGCTGCTGGTAGCCGCCGCGGGCGAGGCGGAAGCCGGTCATCACTTCGTCGAAAATCAGGACTGCGCCGTACTCGGAGCATTGCTGGCGGAGGACTTCGAGGAAGCCTTCGCGCGGGAGGTAGAGGCCCGCGTTGGCCGGTACGGGCTCGACGATGACGGCGGCGATGCTGTGGCCTTGCGCCATGAAGAGCGAGATGAGCGCGGAGGGATCGTTGAAGGGCAGCGTGATGGTCAGTTCGGCGAGCGCCTTCGGCACGCCGGCGCTGTCGGGCTGGCCGTGGGTGAGCGCGCCGCTGCCGGCTTTCACGAGCAGGGAATCGACGTGGCCGTGGTAGCAGCCCTCGAATTTCACGATCAGATCGCGCCCGGTGAACCCGCGCGCGAGGCGGATGCACGACATGGTGGCCTCGGTGCCGCTGTTGACCATCCGGACTTTTTCGATGGACGGCATCCAGGTGCAAATCGTCCGCGCCATTTCGATCTCGTACGGATTCGGGATGCCGAAGCTGACCCCGCGGCTGGCGGCGTCGGTGATGGCGTCGCGCACCACGCGCGGCGCGTGGCCGAGGATCGCGGGGCCCCACGTGCCGACGTAGTCGATGAGTTCGTTGCCATCCACGTCCCAGATGTGCGCGCCCTCCGCGCGCTCGACGAAAAACGGTTCGCCGCCCACGCCGCGAAAGGCGCGGACGGGGGAGTTCACCCCGCCGGGGATGAACTTGCGGGCTTCGGCGAAGGCGGCGGCGGACTTGGTGTGCGAGGGCATGGGGGAAAATGTAAGGCGGAGGGCGGGGGGCGGAAGTCGGAAGTGAGTTGGCTTTCGACTTTGCCGCAAAGCGCGCTAGTTTTCGCCCGTGAAAACGCCCTCCCTTTTCCTCGCCGCCCTGCTGCTCTGCACCGCCGCCCACGGGGCTCCGACCTCGGGCGCGGTGGTGCGCGAGGAGGGGGCGATCTATCTCGAAGATCTGCTCCCGAAGCCGGTGCGGCTGGCCACTCTGGCGGACACGCCGATCCATTACAAAATCGACCTCGAGCGCTACCTCGGCACTTTGAAAAAGGGACAGCTCGTGGACTTGCAGGCGGTGGCGGACGGGGCGTATCGCGTGCGCGGCGTGGCGCAGCAGGGGCAGGTGGCGGGCTGGGTCGATCCGAAATTTCTCAATCCGTTGAAGAAGGACTTCCTCGAAAATCTCAAGCAGAACGCCGCGCGGCGGGACGAGGTGAATGCGCTGATCGCGAAGAACGAGGTGGCGATCAACATGACGCCTGAGGAGGTGATGCGCGCGCTCGGCAAGCCGGCGAAAAAATCCTCGCACCTCGATGCGAAAGGTCGTGAGGAGACGTGGGAGTTTGTGAAATACGACCGCGTGCCGAAGGAAACGTACGGACGCGATCCGGCGGGCAATCTTGTGAAGAGCATCATCTACGTGAAGGTGCCGGTGGGAAAACTGGCGGTGAGTTTTGCGGACAACCTGGTGGCGTCGCTGGAGCAAACCGAGGGCACGCTCGACCGCGCGGCGCAGGTGCGCGTCATTCCTGCGCCGTTTGTGGTGGTCGGGTTTTAAAAGTGCCGTGCGGCTAAATTGACGGGCGGTGCAGGCGGTTGAGGAGGGCGATGGCGACGAGAGAAATGGCGAGCAGCGCGGCGGAGAGGATGATGGCTTCGCGGCGCTCGTCGGCCTCGACGGCGAAGAAAATGGCGACGGGTGCGGTGGCGGTGCGGCCGGGGATATTGCCGGCGATCATGAGCGTGGCGCCGAATTCGCCGAGCGCACGGAGGAAGCTGAGAATGGCCCCCGCGGCGATGCCGGGCCAGGCCACGGGCAGCATGATTTTCCACAGGATGCTCCACTCCGAGCGGCCAAAGACGCGCGCCGCATCCAGCAGGCTCGGCTCGATCTGCCGGAAGGCTCCGCGGGCACTCTGGTACATGATCGGGAAGGCGACCACGAACGACGCGAGCACCGTGGCCGGCCAGGTGAAAATGATGGACCAGCCGAGCCGCGCGAGCATTTCTCCGAGCGGCGAGCTGCGCCCGAAAATGAGCAGCAGCACCAGGCCCACGACCGACGGCGGCAGGGCGATGGGCAGCATGAAAAGCGCATCGAGCACCGCGCTCGCCGGGCCGCGCCGGTCGAGCCGCCAGCGCGCGCAGAGCAGGCCGGCGAGGAAGGCGAGCAGGGTGGCGCAGAGCGCCGTCTGGAGGGAGAGGCGGAGCGGCGTGAGGCTCATCTCAGCCGGTCAGGGCGGCGGGAGAAAGCCCTGCTGCTCAAAGACCGCGCGCGCCGCCGGGGAGACGAGAAAGGCGATGAAATTGCGGGCGGCGGGCTGGTGGGCGGAGGCTTTGGGAATGGCGCAGGGGTAGAGGATGAGCTGGTGCATTTTCGCCTCGGCGGTGGCGGCGATGCGGACCTTGGCGGAGCGGCGCGCGTCGGTCACATAGACCACGCCGGCGTCGGCGTCGCCGGTGCCGACATTGGTGAGCACCTGGCCCACGTCGAGGAGGTTCACGAGCTTCGGGGCAAGGGCGCTGGTGAGCTTGAGATAGGCGAAAGTCTCGACCGTGTAGGTGCCCACGGAGACGGTGCGCGGTTCGCCGATGGCGATGTGCCGCACCTCCGGTTTGGCGAGGTCGGCGAAGCTGTGGACGGCGGTGTTTTCCTTCGGAACGATGAGAACAAGGGTGTTTCTGACCACATTGCGGATGGAGTCGCGGACGAGGAGGTCTTTCTTTTCGAGGGCAAAAATCTCGCGCCGCGAGGCGGAGACGAAGACATCCACGGGCGCGCCGTTTTCAATCTGCCGCTGAATCGCGCCGGACCCGGCGAAATTCATGGTGACGGCCACGTCGGGATGGTCGTGCAGGTAGAGCGTTTTGATTTCGGTGAGCACGTCGCGCAGACTGGTCGCGGCGGAGACATTGAGCGGTGTTTCGGCCCAGGCACTGGCGGACAGCGCGGCAGCGGCGAGCAGGATGCGGAGGGATTTCATGGCGGCGCCATTCTCTGCCATGCCCGCGTGCCGCTGGCGAGCGCGGGCGCGCGCCGGGGCAAACTAATTTTTCGTGGCGGGCCGGGATTGTCACCGGCACGAAGTCAGGGCAGTGTCCCCGCCTTCATTTTTGGCCGCATGAAAAACTTCCACCATCCGCTCATCGCGCTGCTCGCCGCCGGTGGCGCCATGCTTTTCGCGCCGGCGGAGGCGGCGGCCCCGGGCCGCGCACCGGCGGCGGTGGCAAGCAAGGAGCAGAAACACGCCAAGGAGGCGGACGAGTTTTTTGCCGGGGAGATTCCGCGGCTGAAGATCGAGCTTTCGCCCGAGGAGCGGGAGCGGCTGCAAAAGGACGAGCGGCACTACGTGGAGGCCACGCTGACCGAGTCCACGCCCGCGGGGCCGCGGCTTTACGAGAAGGTCTCGGTGAAGCTGAAAGGTTCGGCGGGCAGCTTTCAGCACATGGATGGCAAGCCGGGGCTGACCCTCAATTTCGATAAGATCAAGGGCGGCGAGCGCTTCCACGGGATGATGAAATTTCACCTCAACAACTGCGCGCAGGACGGCACGTATCTGAACGAACTCATCGCCGGCGCAATGGCGCGCAAGGCGGGCGTGCCGGCGTCGCGCTGTTCGCACGCGTTTGTGGAATTCAACGGGCGCGACCTCGGGCTCTATGTGCTGAAGGAGGCCTTCACGCCGGATTTCCTGGCCGCCTTTTACAAGAACACGGACGGCGATCTGTTCGACGGCGGCTTTTGCGCGGAGGTGAATGAAAACTCGGAGAAGGACAAGGGCGACCCGAAGGACAAGACCGCCCTGAAGGAGCTGATCGCCGCCTGCCAGGAGGGCGACGCGGCAAAGCGCTGGGAGCGGCTGGGCAAGATTCTGGACATCGACAAGTTCATGTCCTTTTGCGCCATGGAAGACCTGCTCTGCCATTGGGACGGCTACAATTTCAACCGCAACAACTACCGCTTTTACCGCGACCCGGACACCGGCCTGTTTTCGTTTTTCCTGCACGGGATGGATCAGATGTTTGGCGACGAAAACTTCCCCGTCATGCGCGACTACGGGACGCTGGTCGGCGGGGCGGTGATGCACTGCCCCCAGGCCGCGCCGCTCTACCGCGCGCGGGTGGAAAGCATTTTTGAAAACGTGCTGCTGAAGGAAGACTGGGCCGCGCGCATCACCGCCGAAGGGAAGCGCGTGCAGAATGCCATCGCCGGGAAGGACGGGCGCTGGGCCAAGGAATACGAAGGCGCGATCAACGACGCGCGCGGCAAAGTCGCGCGGCGCATCGCGGCGGTGGGCCGGCAGCTCGGGGCCATCCCGAAGCCGGTGGTCTTTGACGCGAACGGGGTGCTGAAGCTGACCAAAGGCTGGAGCCAGGAAGGCACCGGCGCGGTGTGCGATGAGGCGGCCAAGGACGGCCAGCTCGCCCTGCACATCCGCGCCGAGGCCGCGACCGTGGCCTCGTGGCGGCAGACGCTGCACCTCGACGCCGGCCGCTACCGACTCGAGGGCAAGGTGGCCACGGCCAACGTGGTGGGCGTGAAGGATCCCTCCGGCGAAGGCGCGGGCCTGCGCATCTCCGGCGGCGTGCGCGAAGGGCAAAACGCCGCGGTCGGCTCGGCGGCGTGGCAGCCCCTCGGCTACACCTTTGAGACGCCCGGCGGCGACATCGTGCTCGTGGCCGAGCTGCGCGCGAGCAAAGGCGAGGTCTGGTTCGCGCGCGACTCGCTGCGGATCGTGAAGGCGAAGTAGGTGGAACCTGCCCATCGTGGCTCCAAAAAGGCGGCGACCCAGCATGGTCGCTTGACTCACCTAGGTTACGCACGGAGGGTCCGCCGTTCCTGTTCGCGGCATGTCTGGTCCTGACCGGCTGGCAGAGAAAACCAAACCTTAGATTCCCCGAATTATGAACCAACCCACCTCCTCGCAACGTGCCGGCAGCCGGCTTTCACCCCTCGCTCACTCCATCTGCGCGCTGGTCTGCGCCAGCCTCGGCGCATCGGCGCTGGCGGCGGACAGCTTCACCATCGACCTTTTCTCCGGCAACGCCGACTCCGGCGTGGACTTCGGGCGCACCTACACCGCCATCGGCAATATCCTGGGCGGCGATATCATCGTGAACGGCGCGACCTTTCTCGGCACCGGAACTTCAGGCACCGGCTGGGCGCTGAACGACACGCCGAATGGTTTCGGCGGTGGCGGCAACCACAGCGGCCTCGGAGAAAGTATCGCCAGCCTGTTCGATGCCTTTCAATACGGCGGCAACCCCGCCCACTTAACCGTCAGCGGCCTGACCGCGGGGCAGGTGTACCAGGCGACCTTTTACAATCAGGCCTGGGGGCTGGGCGACAATCGCACCCAGAGCATCACTTCCAACCTGGCCGGTTCCACCGCGAGCATTGTCTACAATGAGGACGCCAGCAAACTAAGCCTCCTGCATTACACCTTCACCGCCGATGGCACCGGGTCAGCCACCCTGGGCTTTGTCATTAACAACGGCACCAACGCTTCGATGCACTTTTATGGCTTCAGCAACGAACTGCTGAACGCCTGGACACCCGCCTCCGGTAACAACTGGGGTACCGCCGCCAACTGGACCACCGGCGCCGCAACCAACGCTGCGGGTGCCAATGCCAGCTTCCTGGGACAAGGCACGGCTGCGACCATTGTGCTCGACGCCAGCCAGACCGCGGGCCACGTCCTTTTCTCCGGCACCGCGCCCTACACGTTGTCCGGCACAAACACGTTAAACATGCAGACCGCGACGACCAGTTCGGCGACTATCGACGCCGCGACCGGCGGCGTGCACACCATCGCGACGCCGGTGACCCTCGGCACCGACACCTCGAAAGTCGGCGGCGGCACCCTGCATATCTCCGGCGCGATCTCTGGCAGCGGCGCACTTGGCGTGACCAACGGCACGCTCGCCCTCAGCGGCGCCAACAGCTACGGCGGCGGAACGACGATCTACGCGGGCACCTTGCGCGTAGGTGCGGCGGTGACTTTGGACAACCCTAGCTTCGAGCGCCCGAATTCGCTCGCTAATGGGTCATACGAATATCAGCCGGCTGGCTCTGGCTGGGGGCTCGATGGGGGCACCGGCCTGGCGACGAATAACAGCCCTTGGTTCAGCCCCAACGCGCTTGATGGCTTCCAAGGTGCCTACATCCAGGGAGGCAATGGCACTGGCACCGGTATTTCCCAGACGGTGAACGTGGACACTGCCGGGCAGTATAACATCTCTTTCCTCGGCGTGGGCCGCAATGGGGCCGGACCGAACGGACTCATCGTGCAAGTCGATGGCTCCACCGCCCTGAGCCTGAGCGAAGCGGCCTTTAACAACGGTGCCTGGCAGAGTTATCTGACTTCCGGCCTCAATCTCACTGCTGGGTCGCACACCATTTCCTTCATCGGCAACAACGTTCTCGGCGGCGACCGCAGCACGGTCATTGACAAGGTGCAACTCGGTCGGACCGGCCTCAGCACGAACGTTATCCCCGACGGTTCCGCGGTCTTGCTGAAGACCGCCAACGCCGTGCTGGACTTGAACGGCAACAGCGAAACCGTCGGCTCCCTCGCCGGCGTCGCCGGCAGCAAGGTAACCCTGCTCGGCGGCAGCCTCACCACGGGTGGGAATAACGCGACCACCTCCTTCGCCGGCACGATCTCCGGCGGCAACAACCTCGTGAAGACCGGCACTGGCACCATGACCCTCGGCAGCGCCAATAGCTTTACTGGAACGGTGACGGTCAGCGGCGGCCTCATCCTGCCCGTTGGCGCAAGCCAAACGGCGGCCGGGCTGGAAGGCACTGGCAGCGTCAGTTTGGGCCAGGCGGTATCGACCGCGTTCAGTGGCGACGCCGCCTCGGGCGTCTCGGGAGCCAAGACCTATTCCCATCTCCTTGACTTCAATGCCAGCAACGGCACCACTGTGGTCGAGGGCGTCTCCTTCCTCAGCGCCGGCACCAGTGGCAATGACGGCAACGGCCATGCCTGGTCGCTTACTGGGGCGGGAGTCACCTTCGGCGGCGGGGGCGGCAGTGGCATCAGCAAACTGCTTTCGGATTTCTATTACAATGGCAACCCCGGGAACCTGACCCTGTCCGGCTTTACCCCAGGCTCGACCTATGAAGTCCGCTTGTATAACCGCGACTTTGGCCCAGCGGGCGAGCGTTTGCAGAACGCGACCTTTACCGCCGGCGGAGTGACGGAAACTTTGAGCAACTACGACCAGAATGGCATCGTCGGGTCGAACTTTCTCGCCTACCAGTTTCGTGCCGACAGCGGTGGCCAGATCACGGTCGCAATGGCACCGCTCAACCCGGGCAACACCTTTCATTGGTACGGGCTCAGTGCGGAAGCCGTAACTAGCTTCGCGACGACCCTGACCGTGGGCGACGGAGGTAACCATCAATTCGACGGCCCCATCAGTGGTGCCGGTAACATCGTGAAGTTGGGCTTTGGCACCCAGCAGTTCAATGGCGTCAACACCTACACTGGCACCACCACCATCACCGCCGGCACGCTGCAACTCGGGAGCGGTCGGCTGCCCGGAGCGATCACAGGGAACGGAAACCTGGTCAAGGCCGGCAACGGGACGACGCTGACCTTGTCCGGGGCGAACGGCTACACCGGCGGAACGACCATTATCGGCGGCACCTTGCGCTCCGGTTCGGACACCGCCACGGGTTCCGGGCAGGTCGTCATCGGCGCGTTGGGGACATGGGATCTCGGCTTCGAAGCGCCAACTATCCCAGGATTGGTGGGCGACGGCAATGTGACCCGCACCGGTGTCGTTTCGACGGGCGCGGACGGTTCGACCACGATTTCCAGCGGCAATACTTACGTCAAGGCGCTCGCCTTCAATAATGGCAATCTGATGATCAATGGGGTGAATTTCACCGGCACCGGACCGAGCGGGGCGGGATATTCGTTGAGCGGCGTGCCAAATTCCTTCTCGGGCGGACCCACGCCCGGGGGCATCGGTGGTGGGCCGGGCTACACCTCTTTGCTCCAGAATTTCTATTACGGCGGCAATCCGGGCGTGCTGACCTTTACCGGACTTACGGCCGGCAAGGCTTACGAGGCGGTGGTCTTCTCGAACCAAGCATGGGGGCCACGCGTGGAGAATGCGACCTTTGTCAGTGGCGCCGACAGTCAGCTCCTGGCCGGGACCGATCCGGGTAACTACGGCTATTACTCCTACAAATTTGTGGCCGACGGGAGCGCGGCCTCGGTCACTATGTCTCCGCTAGTCGCCACGGACACCTATCATTGGTATGGAGCGACATTGGCCGACTTGGGAGCACCGCATTCCACCCTGACGCTGGGCAGCGCCAGCGACTATGTCTTCAACGGTAACGTGAGCGGGGGCACCAGCATCGTGAAAGTAGGTGCGGGCAGGCAGGAGTTGAATGGCGTGAACACTTATTCTGGCTCGACCGCCATCAACGGCGGTTCAATCCAGTTCGGCAGTGGAACCCTGCCTGGTGCGATCACCGGGATTGGCAAGCTGATCAAGAGCGGCAACGGCGTGCTAACCCTGTCTTCGGCGGCCAATACTTACAGCGGCGGAACCGACATCAATGGCGGAACCCTCAAGGCCGCGGCCCCAAATGCGACCGGCACGGGGGTCGTCACCGTCGCGACCAACGCGACTTGGGACTTGGGAGTGAGCAGCCACACCGTAGCCGGACTTAGCGGCAATGGAACCGTCGCACGCACGGGCGGGGTGATTACTCTCGGGGCCGACGGCGCGGCCCAAATCTCCACCGCCAACAACTACCTGCTAAAGCTCGACTTTGGAAACAATGGCGGGGCCACGGTGAACGGGGTCATTTTTGACGATGTGGGGACGAGCGGCACAGGGTGGTCGCTTGCAGGCGCGGGGATTGAGTTTGGCGAAGGCAATATTTCCGGATTGCATACGGGCTACGACCAGCTGGTGGATGACTTCTATTATAACGGAAATCCGGGCGTGCTCATTTTTAACAACCTTACCATCGGCAAGACCTACAACGCCGTGCTTTATACCAAGGTTGGACTCTGGACCGGGCGTCCGCAGACGGCCACATTTGACCAGGGCCTGGGCGGTGCCAAACAGGTGACTTTCGATCCCGGCGATTACGGCTACCAGTCCTACCGGTTTGTCGCCCAGACCTCATCGTTAAATATTACCATGGCTCCGTCGAACCCCGGCAACACCTACCACTGGTTTGCTGCGACCCTGGATGATACGGCTTTTGCCACCCTCACCGTGGGCGATGCGAATAACTACGCCTTCAGCGGGATTATCACCGGATCGACCAACCTCGTGAAGCAAGGCACCGGCACCCAGACGCTCTCGGGTGCGAATACCTACAGCGGGTCCACCGCGATCAACAACGGCGTGCTGAGCATCAGCGCGAGCAGCAACCTGGGCGATGGGTCGGCGGCCAATACGATCTCCATCAACGGCGGCAGGCTGCGAGACACCGGCGCGGGGGTGAACCTCGGCGTCAATCGCACGGTGACCATCGGCGCATTGGGCGCGACGATTGAAGTCACCACCGGCGCCTCCCTGACGGTTCCCGGCGCGATCAGCGGCCCCGGCAATACCCTGACCAAGACCGGCAACGGCACCCTTACCCTCACCGGCTCGCAGAGCTATGCCACGCTCAACGCCAACCTCGGCGTGACCAATCTGAACAGCGCACTCGGCACCGGCACCTCCACGCTGAATGCGAACTCGACGGTGAACCTCACCGTCAGCCAGACGCTCGCCGCACTAAACATCGCGGACGGCGTGGTCGTAACCTTCGGCGACGGCCTGCCCTTTGCCGGGGGAGCCGACAAGTTTGGCAGCGGAGCCGCCGTGGTGCCTGAGCCTGGGTCGGTCGGCTTGATCCTCGCCGGAGCACTGGGCCTCGCCGCGCGCCGCCGTCGGGCTTGATGGTTTTGAAAGTGGCTCGCGAACCTTCATCCCTGCTGCGTGGCCGGATACGGACGCCGGGACGGTTTGTTACCGATGCAAGACGGCCGCGCGGCGCTTAGCCCGGCAGTTAAGAGACGTCCGATAACACCTTGTCGAGCGCGGTGACCTGGGCGGCGCCTTTCGTTGCATTTTCTGCCTTGTTCGCAAACGAGTGCTTCGGGCCATCGCGGGCGAAAAAACAATCGTGCGTCGCGCGGCTCGCCGTGGCACATAGGCGGCGTAGTTTTCCCCGTGCCAATGGGGCTGTAGCTCAATGGTCAGAGCAGGCGACTCATAATCGCTTGGTTGCGGGTTCGAGTCCCGCCGGCCCCACGCACGTCCACCCTCTGCCCACCGCCTGTTTGCATGAAATATCTCGTCGCACTTTTTTTCCTCCTCA
>JANPHJ010000265.1:0-14647 GCA_031424395.1 Chthoniobacter sp. | reverse complement strand
TTGCAATTTTCCGTCGGCGAAAACTTTCACCTGCGCGTCCGCGCCATCGTCCATCGCGTAAAGCCGTCCGTCCTTGTCCGCGGCGAGCTGCGCGGGCTTTTCGATGCCGTCGAGTTTCAGCGGCCGCGGCTGCGCGTTCGCGTCGTCGGTGTTCAGCGACATCAGCCCGGCGTCGGTGGAGAAAAGGACCGCGCCCGTTTTGTCGAAGACCATCCCGTTGTGCGCGGCGTCGCTCGTGAGCGCGAGTTCGCGCGTCACTGCGCCGGTCGTTTTGTCGAGCAACACGAGACGGTCGGCTTTCGCCTTTGGATTTTTCCGACGGTCTTTGTGCCGCAGCACGAGCGCCGCGCCGTGCGGCCCGACGGCGAGCGCGTGGATTATGTCGTCCTTGTCCTCAAACTTCACCGCCTTCGCAAACGGCAGCACCTTCGCCGTGTGCTGTTCGATGCGGACCAACTCGCGACCAAGCGCAATCCACACCGCGCCGTCCGCGCACGCGAGCGAATTCGGCCCCGTCCAACCGTTGCCAAAGGCGTGGACTTTGCGGTCCGGCCGCATCGAGTACGAAGCCCGGCGAGCCGCCCTCCGCCGTGCGTCCGCCGACGAGCACACGCCACGCACCGCCGCCGGGCACGCACGCGATGGCCTGCGGGAACTCATGGTCGCCGCCCCACGCGCTGTTTTTGTAGCCCTCCCACGGCGGCGTGCCCGCACCCAGAATCGAGTAGTCGTAGGCGAGCGTGACGCCCGCGTGCGAGCAGCTGCGCACGCGATAGTCGCCGTCGGGCAGCGCCTCGCCGCGGTCGTCGAGGCCGTTCCATTCAAGCGCGAGTGTCTGCGGTTGGCCGGATTTCGCATCGCCGCCAAAGTCCCCGGCGTTCGCCGCATCGAGAAGATTGCGCACGCGCAGCCCGTCCGCATTTTCGAGCACGACGGTGAAGCGCGTGTGCCCGGCGGGCAGCGTGACATTGAAAACGACCGGACGCCGCAGCGCGGCCTCAGGCGACTTCCACTCGAACTTGGCCGCCTTCCACACGCCAAATTTCTGGTCGTCCGCGCGCGCCGGTTTCACGGGAGCCGCGACCGGCGCGGCGGCGGGCGCATCGGGCGCATCGGGCGCATCGGGCGCGGCGGGCGTTGCGGCCAACGCGACCGGCGCATTGCCTTCGCCCACCGCGAGCCATGCGCGGCCCGCCACGAGCAGCGCGGCACCCGCGAGCGCGACCACTTTCGCGCCCGCGAACCAGCCCGCGCCCACCTTCGCCGCGCCCGCCCAGCCCGCGCTGAACGCCGCCGCCGCGAGATGCGCGGGCGCGGCCTGCACCGCATTCGCGCCGAGCATCGTGGCCAGCGTCGCCACCCCGAGTGTGACACCGCGCCCCGAGAGCGAGCCGCGCAATTTCTCCACCGCGCGCGACACCCGCCGCTGCGCCGCGCCTTCGCTCGCGCCGAGTGCGGGGCCGATTTCGGCAAACTCCTTCTTTTCAAAATAGCGGGCGAGAATGGCAGCGCGGTCGTCGTCGTCGAGTTCATCAATGGCCGCGTCGAGTTCCGGCGCGACGTGCTGCCAGCCGGGGTTGGCTGCATCTTCTTTCCCTGAATGTTGATGACCGACTGGATGCGCCGGTCGTAGCTCTCGACGTTGGTGACGTATTTCACCGCGTCGAAGAGGATGAGGCGGAAGACGCGGAAGGTGTTGATGACCGCCGACGTCATCGACCGGCCGTTCGGTGGTTTTTATTTCAACGCAGAGACGCAGAGGCGCAGAGAGCGCAAAGATTTTGGACAGCAAACTTTGTCTCACCAAATGGCACATCCATCTCCCACCTCTGCGTCCTCTGCGCCTTTGCGTCTCTGCGTTAAAATCCGAACGGCAGCAACGTCCCGGCTCACCGCAGCGGCAGCGCGAGATTTTTCTCCACGAGCCGCCGGACGCGGAGGGTGTCGCGGAGCATGGCGAGGCTGTCGTGGAGGATGCGGACTTTGCTTTCGTGGGAGTTGATCCATTCCACGGGGAGATCGGCGATCTTGTATCCGAGGCGCTCGGCGAGGAGCAGCACCTCCACGTCGAAGGCGAAGCCGTCGAGCGTCTGGCGGGCAAAAATGGCGCGCGCGGCCTCGCGGCGGAAGGCTTTGAAGCCGCACTGCGTGTCGTGGAGCGAGGCGAGGCCGCACGCTTTCAGGATGCGGTTGAAGGTCTGGCCCATGGTGCGGCGCAGCCAGGACTGGCGGCGGGTGATGCGGCTCATGGCGTGCTGGCGGTTGCCGAGGAGGACATCGGCGTGCGGCGCGCTGGCGAAGCGGGCGAGAAACTCCGGCACCGCCGCGAGCGGCACGCTGAGGTCGGCGTCCATGTAGAAGACGAATTCGCCGCGGGCGCGGAGCATGCCGCTGCGCACGGCGTGGCCTTTGCCGCGCTGCGCGCCGTTGTCCACGGCTTGAAAATGAGCTTGTTGCGCGGCGAAGCGGGCGGCTATTTCCAGCGTCCCATCCGTGCTCCGCTCGACGATGACCAAGACTTCATACGACCGCCCCAACTCCCGGCAGAACGCCGCCAGTTTTTCCAACGCCGGCGGCAGCCGCCGGGCCTCGTTGTAGGTCGGCACGACGATTGAGAGATATGGGATTTCCGACATTGGGGAGCGCGGTCTTTACCAGTCCGACCGGCGCGGGGTCAAAGCGATGAAGACGCGCGACCGCTGGATTTCCGCGGGCATCATCGCGCTGGGTTTCGCGCTGCGGGTGTTGTGGCTCGGGATGAAACCGGCGCATTTCGACGAGGGCGTGAACGGCTGGTTCGCCGACAGCATGACGCGCGAGGGCTTCTACCACTACGACCCGACCAATTTCCACGGCCCGCTGCATTTCTACGTGCTGTTTGTGTCGCAGATTTTGTTTGGCCGGAACATCTGGGCGCTGCGCCTGCCGCTGGCGCTGGTGAGCACGGGGTGCGTGGCGCTGGTGCTGGCCTACCGCTGCTACTTCACCGAGCGCGTGTGCCAGATCGCGGCGCTGTGCATGGCCATTTCGCCGGCCATGGTTTTCTACGGGCGCTACGCCATTCACGAGTCGTGGCTGCTCTTTTTTTTGCTGCTCACGGCGTGGGGCGCGGCGGGGCTGTGGCGGTTTGGCACGCGGCGGCATTTGTGGGCGGCGGCGCTGGGGCTCACGGGCCTTATTTTGACGAAAGAGACCTATCTCATCCATGTCGTCGCCTTCGTCCTCGCGGTGCCGTGCCTGCTTTTTTACGAGCGGCTTTCGCCCTCCACGGCGTTCCCTTTTACGAGCTGGAAATTCGGCCGCCGTGACGTGCTGCAGGCCGCGGGCATCGGCGCGGGGCTGATCGTTTTTTTCTACACCGGCGGGCTGCTCGACTGGCCGAGCGTGACCGCACCCGCGACCGGCCCGCGCGGCTCGCTGGCCGGCCTGTATGAATGCTTCGGCGCGTGGGTCCACACCGGCGTCGGGAGCGCCACCGGCCACGAAAAACCGTGGCACTACTGGCTGCAACTGCTCGCCGGCGTGGAAGTCAAAAGCACGGACGGCGGGCGTTCGTCGGTCTCGACGAGCATCGCCAGCGAACTGCCCGCCGCGCTCGGCCTGCTCGCGTCCTTTGGCCTGCTCGCCGGGCGCAAGAACCGGCTCGCGCGCTACCTTGCGATCTACGGCACGGGCGCGCTCATCGGCTACAGCCTGGTGCCGTACAAGACGCCGTGGTGCATCATCTCGCTCATGTGGCCGTTCTATTTTGTCTTCGCGCTCGGCGTGGTGCGCGCCGCGCAAAAGGTGGACGTGTGGAGCACCGCCGCGCTCACCGCGGTGCTCGCGCTTTTCACCTTCCGCGCGACGTGGCAGCTCAACTTCCACCACTGCACCGACGACGCCGAGCCCTACGTCTATGTGCAGACGCGGCCCGACATCGAGCGGCTGCTCGGCCCGCTGCACGCGCTCGTCGCCCGCGACTCGCGCAACCGCTACCTCACCGGCCACATCCTCCAGCCCGAGCAGCACCCGCTCATCTGGCTGCTAAACGATTTTTCGAAGATCGACTTCCCCACCATCGAGCAGCTCGCCGAACCGCCCGACGCCGACGTGCTGCTCGTGGACGATCCGCTAGTGGACTCCGTCGAGCCGAACCTGCACTTCAACTATTTCAAAGAGCCGTTCCAACTGCGCGGCACCTCGACCGACTCGGCCACGCTCTATCTGCGGCAGGGTGCGTTCGGGGCGCTGTTCCCAGGGCGGGTGCCGGAGTTTCAGCCGCGTGCGGCTGAGGAGGAAAAGTGATCGCGCCATGAACTTCGTCGCCGCCATCCTCTACGCCGTCAGCACGTCCGCGCTGGTGGCCGTCGCGCTGGCGTTTGCCTGGGGCGGATTGGATGCGTTCAGCGCCGCGGTGGCGCTCAGCGCCGGGGCGCTGGTCGCGTCGGGGACTTTGTGGCGGAGCCGGCGCGCGCACTTCCCCACGAAACCGCCGACCGGCTGGGAGTGGGCCGCGATCATCGCGTTCGCGCTGGTCTCGGCGCGGATGTTTCTGTGGCTGGTTTTCCTCGATGGCAACGCGCTGAAGGTCGTCTCGCCAAACAACCTCGGCGACCTCTCGCTGCACCTCACCTACATCCGCTACCTCGCGAGCGGCGTGCCGTTTTGGCCGGACAATCCGATCTATTTCGGCGGCAAACTCACCTACCCCATCGGCGTCGATCTTTTCAACAGCCTCCTCACCCTCGCCGGAGTCGATGTGCTGCGCGGGCTCATCTGGACAGGCCTGGCGGGCAGCGCGCTCACCGGCGTGGCGCTGTGGCGGTGGGGCCGCGGCTTTGCGCTGCTCGGCTTTCTGGCCAATGGCGGACTCTTCGGCTGCGCCCTTTTTTCCACGGGCCAGCTCGCCGATTTCCAAAGCGAGCACGCGTGGAAAAGCCTCGCGCTGGCGCTGCTCGCCACGCAGCGCGGGCTGCTCTTTGCGCTGCCCGCGGGGCTGGCGCTGCTGGGCAGTTGGCGCACGCGCTGGTTCGCGGCGGAGAGCGACGGCTGGCGCCTCTCGCGCGGCGGGGAGTTGCTGCTCTACGCGTCGATGCCGCTGTTTCATCTGCACACGTTCCTCTTCCTCTCGCTGCTGCTCGGCTGCTGGTTCGTGCTGCACACGCCGGCGCGGCGCGGGCTGGCGCAGTTCGTGGGCGCGGCGCTGGCGCCGGCGAGCGCGCTGGTGCTGCTGGTCACGGGCATGCTGCACGGCGCGAGCGTGCTCGGCTGGAAGGCCGGCTGGATGTGGGACGACGACGCCTTCTTGCAATGGTGCCGCGACCATCTCGGCGAGCCCGCGCGCCTGCACGCCGCGGTGCTTTTCTGGCCCATGAATTTCGGCGTGCTGCCGGTCTTCGCCGTCCTGCTGGCCGTGGCGGTGTGGCGGGACAAACGCAGGGTTTTTCCAGCGGCGGTGGTCTTCCCGGCGCTCAGCGCTTTCGTGCTGTGCTGCTTCGTGAAATTCGCGCCGTGGGCGTGGGACAATACGAAGATCATGGTCTGGTCGTACCTCGCGCTGCTGCCGTTTTTGTGGACGCATCTGCTCGCGCGCTGGCCGCGGTGGGCGCAGGCGCTCGGGTGTTTCGCACTGTTTTTCTCGGGCTTCGTCTCCACGCTCGGCGGCCTCGACTCCACGCACCGCGGGCACGAGATCGCGAGCCGCGAGGAACTCGACCATGTGGCCGCGGCGGTGCGCACGCTTCCGGTCACGGAACGGTTCGTCGGCGCGCCCACGTACAATCATCCGCTGCTCCTCTGCGGGCGGAAAATGGCGCTCGGCTACCCCGGCCACGTCGCCAGCCACGGCCTGCCGTGGCAGGAGCCCGAGGACCAGGTAACCGCGCTGCTGATGGGCGCGGACGACTGGCGCGAACTTGCGGCGCAGCTCGGCTGCCGCTATTTGTTTTGGGGCCGTTGCGAGCAGGCGGCGTATCCCGATTCGACCGAGCCGTGGCGGGAAACCGCGGCGCGCGTGGCGCTCGGCGACTGGGGCGAAATCTACGACCTCCAGACCGCGCCGCCGCCCGTCAGTGCAGCGTCTGCGGAACCGCCGCCGGCACCGCCGCGGTGACGGCCTGGTAGCCGCCAAGGCGCGCGCGAAATCCGGCGGCGATGATTTGCAAGCCGATGGAAAAAGTGCGCCGCAGACTCACGCGCGAAACTTTCTGCCGCCCGGCGATGCGCTCGCGCTCGCGCACCGGCACCTCGATGATTTCCGCACCGAGCCGGGCCGCGCGCACCTGCGCCTCGATGGTCCAGCCCACGGTCCACTCGCGCAGCCGCAGCGTGTGAAACAACTCGCGTCCGATGAAGCGCAGCGGCCCGAGGTCGGCGAAAAATCGCCCGGTGAGCAGGCCGCACAGCGCGCCGAAGACGCGGTTGGCGGCGACGTACTGCAGGTTCATCAGCCGCCAGTTTGCGCGCAGGCGTGTGCGACAGCCGAGCACCATGGGCGCGCCGGTTTCCCGCGCCGCGAGCAGCTTGAGAATGTCGCGCGGATCGTTCGCGCCGTCGGCGGCGAAGAAGACGTAGCCATCCACGGGCGGATGCTCGCGCTCGAGCAAATCAATGGCCACCTGGCAGCCAGAGCCGTAGCCGCGCGCGGCGGTCTCGGCGACGAGCGCGCCGTGGGTGCGGGCGATTTCCGCGGTGCGGTCGGTGGTGCCGTTCACGCCCACGGCGACGAGGTAGCTGCGCCCGGCTAGGGTGGCGTGCAGTTCATCGAGCACCGCGCCGAGGCACGGCTCCTCGTCGCACGCCGGGATGATGACGGCGAAACGCGGGGCGGTGGCGGGCATGGACTTTGGAGGCACGGCGCGGCGGGCTATTCCGCGCTTTCGCTGAGCACGACCACGCCTTCCGCCACGACTTCGCCGCGCACCCGCGCCGTGACTTCAAACTGCCAGAGCGCACCGACGACGGCGACCTTGCGGGCGCTGAGCACGATCTCATCGGCGGGGCGCACGGCGCGGAGAAACTTCATGGCGCGGATGGCCGAGAGGCGAAAGGCGCGGCCCGGCAGGCCGGCGGCGAGGCCGGCGGTCTGCGCGAGCGCCTCGGTGAGGATGACGCCGGGGACGAGCGGGTCGCCGGGAAAGTGGCCGCGGAAAAACGGCTCGCCGGGCTGAAAGGTTTTCCCGCACTCGGCGCTTTCGCCGGGCACCAGCGCCCGCACTTCATCCACAAAAATGAACGGCGCGCGATGCGGCAGACCGAGCACGATGGGATCGCGCGGGGTCACTGTTCGCTGGCCACGAAGTAGCCGAATTTCCAACTGCCGCCGATCATCCGCAGACCGGCGCGGTAGCCCTTGTAGCCGGGGTCGCTGACCACGGCGGCGGGCGCGACCATGAAGCGGTCATTGGGCACGAAGGGCTCGCGCAGGGTGGTCGCGAGTTCGGGCCAGACATTGTGCTGATCCCAGTAGATGAACGGCGTTTCACCGGGCGGGGGATTGTCCCAGCGGTAGCCGAAATCGGGGGCCATCATGGAGGCCAGCATGGCGTGGTCTTTTTTCGCGACCGCGCTGCGCAGGCGGCCGAGGAAGGCTTGGAACGCCTGGTCGCCGGATTGATCCTTGAACGGCTGCTTGTCGGCCTCGTCCTTCTTCTTATACGGGGCCTGGCAGGCGGCGACGGCGGCGACGAGGAGCAGGAGAAGCAGCGCGCGGAGTTTCATGGCGGAGGGAAATAGGCCCGCGCCTGTGGCAAGGCGAGCCGTTTCTTCCCCGGCGGCGGCGGGCTGTAAATTCTGGCGCACGATGGGATTATCCGTTGCCGGAAAGGGGGTGGCGCTTATTATCAGGGCGGTGTTCTCCTCGCTCATCTGCAACCATCTCCGCCGGGCGGGCGCGCGTTCGCTCGCGATGCTGGCCGCAGCGTGGCTTGGCCACGGCGGGGCGCGGGCGGAGCAGCGCACGCTGCCGGACCTCGACAAACGCCGCCCCGCCGAGGCGGCGGCCGTGGCCCCGGAGAAGGCGGCGGCGGCCACCGCGCTGCGCGCCCGGCTGCGCGGGGCGCGCGTGGAGCTGGAAGCGGGCGCGGACGCGCCGGAGTTCGTGGGCTCGCCTCATGAGTTTCTCACCGGCCCCGCCGGCGTCGGCCGCGCGGTGCCGCCGGCGCGCGTGCAGGCCCGGCCCGCGGGCGAGGCGCATCGCGAGCTGAAAGCTTTTCTCGAGGAGTATCGCGCGCTCTTCGGCCATGGCGCGGAGGCGCTGGCCGGCGCGCCGGTAAAGCGTGACTACACGAACGCGCACAACGGCCTGCGCAGCGTGGTCTGGCAGCAGCAGGTCGCCGGGGTGCCGGTCTTTGGCGCGCTGCTCCAGTCGCACGTCACCCGGCGCGGCGAGCTGGTGAATGTGGCCTCGCATTTTCTCCCCGATCCCGCCGCCGCCGCCACGCGCGGGACGCCGCGCCGCGCCGCGCTGCTCGCCGCGCCCACCATCTCGGCGCGCGAAGCCGTGGCCGTGGCCGCGCGCAATATCGGCGAGGCCGTGCAGGCGGCCGACATCACCCCGCAGGACGCGCCCGCGGACGCTGAGAAAAGGCAGGGCTTTCACGCAGCGGCCCTGCGCGGCGCGACGGCGCACTTCACCTGGCTGCCGATGGAAAAAGGCAGCGCGCGGCTGTGCTGGGAGGTCGTGCTCACGGGCCGGAAGACGGGTGAAATGTTTCGCACGCTCGTGGACGCCGAGACCGGCGAAACGCACCTGCGCCACTGCCTGACGAACTATATCAGCGAAGCCACTTACCGCGTTTTCACCGGCGACAGCCCCACGCCCACGCTGCCCAGCCTGGCCGTGCCCGCGACCACGCAGGCGCCCGAGGTCAGCCGCACGCTGGTCACGCTGAGCGCGGAAAATATCACCGCGTCGCCGAACGGCTGGATCGACGACGGCGTGAATGAAACCCGCGGCAACAATGTGGACGCGCACCTCGATCTCGACGCCAACAACACGCCCGACACGCCGCGCCCGCAGGGTTCGCCAAACCGCGTCTTCGACTTCCCGCTCGACCTCACCCTCCAGCCCAGCACCTATCGCGACGCCGCGGTGACGCAGCTTTTTTACTGGTGCAACTGGATGCACGACAAACTCTACGCACTCGGTTTCACTGAGGCCGCGGGCAATTTCCAAACCAACAACTTCGGCCGCGGGGGCGCGGGCAATGACCCCGTACAGGCCGACGCGCAGGATGGCTCGGGCACGGACAACGCCAACTTTTCCGTCCCCGGCGACGGCGCGCCGGGGCGCATGCAGATGTACACTTTCTCCGCCCCGAGCCCGGGCCGCGACGGCGACCTCGATGCCACCGTCATCATCCACGAGTACGGCCATGGACTGAGCAACCGCTTGGTGGGCGGCGGCGGGGGCATCAGCGCCACGGTCAGCATGGGCATGGGCGAGGGCTGGTCGGATTTCTACGCGCTCGCGCTGCTCAGCAAGGAGGGCGACGACCCGAACGCGAACTACATCGTGGGCGGCTACGTGACCAAGGGCTTCAACGGGCTGACGCAAAACCACTACTACGGCATCCGGCGCTTTCCATACACGACCGACTTGGCGAAAAATCCGCTGACTTTCAAAGACATCGATCCCGTGCAGGCCAGCGGCCATGCGGGCGTGCCGCGCAGCCCGGCCATCGGCAACACCGCCAATGAGGTGCATAACATGGGGGAAGTCTGGTGCGTGCTGCTGTGGGAGGCGCGGACGAGCTTGGTCGCGAAGCACGGCTTTGCCGGCAACCAGCTCATGCTCCAGCTCGTGACCGACGGGATGAAGCTCTCGCCATCGAACCCGAACTTCATCCAGGCACGGGACGCCATCATCCAGGCCGACCTCGTGAACAACGCCGGCGCGAACAAGGCCGAACTGTGGGCCGCCTTTGCCAAACGCGGACTCGGCGCGAGCGCCACCGCGCCCGGCAGTTCCACGACCGTCGGCCTCTCCGAAGCCTACGACTTGCCCGACGACCTCGGCATCACCCCCAACACCGGGCTCGCCTCCAGCGGCCCGGTCGGCGGCCCCTTTACCGTCACGAGCAAAACTTTCACCCTAAAAAACAACGGCGCCGCCGCCCTCGCCTGGACCGCCGCCGCACCCGCGTGGCTGACCCTCTCCGCGTCCTCCGGCTCACTCGCCCCCGCCGCCACCAGCTCCGTCACCGCCACGCTCAATGCGAACGCCAGCGCCCTGCCGAAAAGCATCAACGAGGATCAGATCGCCTTCACCAATACCGTCAGCGCTCGCACCCTGACCCGCACCGCCTCGCTCTACGTCGGCCAGCCGGACCGGTTCACCGAGCTCTTCGACGCGTCCTCGCCCAACGACACCGCCAACAAAACCTTCACCTTCACCCCGGACACCTCAGACGCCCTCTACGCCGTCACCCGCATCGCCGCCACCGCCTTTCCCTCGGACACCAGCGCCGGCACCCTCATCCCGCTGACCGACGACTCGAACGCGCTCGTCACCCTCACCGGCGGCGCCAGCGTGCAGCTCTACGGCACCGGCTACACGTCCTTTTACGTCGGTAGCAATGGCTACCTCACCTTCGGCGAGGGCGACATCGAGTGGGCCGAGTCCTACGCCGCGCATTTCAATCTCCCGCGCATCTCCGCGCTCTTCCGCGACCTCGATCCCACCTCGCGCGGCAGCATCCGGCGGCTGCAGTTTGCGGATCGCATCGCCGTGACCTGGCAGGCCGTGCCGGAGTATGGCGCGAATTTTCTCAACTCGAACAATTTCCAAATCGAGCTGTTTTTCGACGGGCGCATCCGCATCACCATTCTCGCCAAGTCCTCGACCAAAAGCCTCATCGGCCTCTCGCGCGGCCTCGGCTTTCCCGCGGGTTTTGTGAAAAGCGATTTCTCCACGTACCCCGCACCCGCCATCGCCATGACGCTGCCGGCCAGCTCCGGCGAAGGCGCGGGCGTGCTCACGAATCAAGGCGTCATCACCCTCGCTCAGCCGACCGCCGCCGCGCTCACCGTCGCCCTCGTCTCCAGCAATCCCGCCGCCGTGACCGTCCCCGCGTCCGTCATCGTCCCCGCCGGCCAGACCACCGTCACCTTTTCGCCCACGGTCATCGACGACACCAAAATCAACGGCACCCACACCGCCACCATCACCGCCACCGCCACCGGCTGGCTGGCGGCAAACCAGTCGATCAGCATCGCCGACAACGAAAACACCAACCTCGCGCTCACCCTCGCCAACGTCGCTGAGGGCGGCACCGCCGCGGGCACCGTCGCCATCTCCGGCACCCTCCCGGCCAGCCTCAGCGTCACCCTCGTTTCGGACAATGCCGCGCGCCTCGGCGTGCCGGCCACCGTCACCATTCCCGCGGGCTCCACGAGCGCCGGCTTCACCGCGACCGGCGTGGAAAACGCGCTCACCGACGGCACCGTCAGCGTCGCCGTCACGACCAGCGCCACGGGTTTCACCGCCGCCTCCGCAAACTCGGTCGTGTTCGACAATGACGTGCATCACTTCGTCCTCAGCGCCATCGGCGGCGTGCAGCTTCGCGGCCTGCCGTTCAGCGTCACCATCACCGCGGTGAATGTGGACGGCGCGCTGCTCCCCGGCGTCGGCGGCCCGGTCACGCTCAGCGCCTCCGGCGGCGTTGCCATCACCCCGGCCACCGCCACGCTCGCGGCCGGCACCGCCACGGTCGCGGTCACGGCCGGCGACTTTGGCAGCGCCGTCGCCCTCAGCGTCGCGGACGGTGGCAGCCACAGCGGCGCGAGCAATTTCTTCGATGTGACCTACGGCCCGCTGCACCACTTTGGCTGGGCGGCGCTCGGCTCGGTGCCGCCCATCATCGGCCTCCCCTTCCCCGTCACCATCACCGCGCTCGATGTGGCGGAAAATGTGGCCGCCGCTTTCACGGGCACCGCCGCGCTCGACTGCGGCACGCCCACCGACCGCACCATCCCGCTCACTCCCGTCACGACCGGCAGCTTTGTCGCTGGCGTGTGGACGGGCAGCCTGGCCGTCGGGCAAATCATCGACGCCGTCACCCTCCGCGCGACCAGCGGCGCGGCCAGCGGCGAGACCGCCCTTTTCGACGTTACCCAGCCCGTTCTCGCTGTCACGCCCGCGGGCGGCCTCACCGCGAGCGGCCATTTCGGCGGCCCCTTCACGCCCGCCGCGCAGGACTATGTGCTCACAAATTCCGGCAACGGCCTCCTCGCTTGGAGCGTGATGAAAGACGTGCCGTGGCTCGCGCTTTCCGCGGCCGGCGGCACGCTCGCGCCGGGGGCCAGCGTCACCGTCAGCGTCAGCCTCGACGCCGCCGCCACGGACCCCGGCGGCTACGCCGGCAGCGTCACTTTCACCAATGCCGCCAACGCCCTCGGCAGTACCACGCGCCCCGCCGCGCTCACCGTCGGCCTGCCCGCGCCCGTGCTCGCGCCGCTGCCCATGTTTTCCGGCGGCACCTCGCGCGCCGTCGCTTGGAATGCCGTCGCCGGCGCGCAAACCTACGAGGCCCAGCGCTCACCCGATCCCGGCTTCGCCACGCCCGCCACCAGCGGCCTCATCGCCGCCACCGGCCACACTTTCACCGGCCTCGGCGACGGCCCGCATTTCTACCGCGTCCGCGCCCGGCGGGTCAGCGGCGGGCAGACTTTTCTCAGCCCGTGGAGCGCCGTCCTCACCTCCCACCAGAGCGCCACCGGCCCCGCCGTCATCGTCACCTCCGCGCGGCTCACCACCGCCGCCGTTTTCACCATCGACGGCCTGGCCTACGACCCCTCCGGCGTGCAGTCCGTCACCGTCAATGGCACCGCCGCCTCGACCACCGACGGCTTCGCGCACTGGACCGCCACCGTCGGCCTCGGCGCGGGCAATAACATCTTCGTCATCGATGCGCTGAACAACTCCCTCGCCACCGCCGGATCCAGCATGACGTGGAATGTCTTCCTCGCCACCGCCAGCAGCGACTTCGACCACGACGGCCTCGCCGACGCCTGGGAAGTCGCCCACGGCCTCGACCTTTTCGACGACACCGGCCTCAACGGCGCCCTCGCCGACCTCAGCGGCAACGGCGTTCCCAATCTCCTCAAATACGCCTTCGCCCTCGATCCCTACAGCCCCTCGCTCACCGGCCTGCCCGTCACCACCATCGAGCCGCCCGCGCCCGCCAGCCCGCGCTACCTCACGCTGCGCTACCGCCGCCTCCTCGTGCGCGATCCGATCCAGTATGTCATCGAAGTTTCCAGCGACTTCCTCACCTGGGCCTCCGCGCCCGCGGACTATGAGGAAATCGCGCCCGCCACTCCCACCGGCGACGGCCTCAGCGAGACCGTCACCATCCGCGTCCTCCCCGCCCTCGAGACGCCCGCCGCGCCCGCCCGCTTCATCCGGGTGCGGGTGGTGGTGCCGTGAGCGGGGTCGGGGTGAAAGGCGGGGGCCGCTCCGCTTGGAGACCGTCAAAAATCAGCCGTCTCAGCGGGACGAATGAACGTAGCCGTGGGATGCAGCCCACGGTCTGAGCAGTGGAAGATTCCTGTCGCGTCGTGACAGTTGAAGGCGTTCAAACGTCGCTATGCGACGGCACCACTTTTGTCCGCCATCCGTGGGCTAAAGCCCACGGCTAACCTCAAGCGTCCCGCTGGGACGCCAAGCCGATATGCGCTCGTAGCAAACCACCGGTCTTCGGCGGGCAACCTCTGGCCAAAAAGGAGTATGGAGACGAGCAGTAAAGTTTTCATGGTGGGTGAAGGAGTGGCACCCCTGCGGCTATGCCACATTGGGTGGCGTGGGAACGGTGCGGACGCGAATTTTCACACCTCCGCCATTGACCCCGCACCTCAGCGACCGAACGCTGACGGACTTCCATGAAAACCGAAATCACCCGCTTTTGCGAAGCCGCCCAGCGCGCGCTCTTCCCCTTCCCGCCTGCCTTGCACGACGCCGCCGACGCCCTCACCGGCGGCAGCGAAAAAGCGCTGCTCACCGCCCCGCTCGCCGCGCTCAATGAAGTCCGCGCGCGCCTGCGTTCGCTCACCGAAAAGCTCGCTGCGCAGCAGGCTTACCTCCTCATTTTCGGCCCGCTGAAAAGCGGCAAGAGCACGCTGATGAACGCCATCAGCGGCAGCTACGTCAGCGAGGTCACGTCGCTCCCCGGCTACCCGTGCCTGGTCTTCGTGCGGCACGCGGACGAGGCGCACTTCTCCGTCACCCGCTACAACGGCCGCGAGTCCGTCTTCGCCGACGGCAAGGTGCTCAACGACGTCGTCGCCGACAGCCACGTCGCGCTTGCCCAGCAGATTCGCGAGACGGAAAAAGGCGGCGCCGCCTTTGACCCGCGCACCCATTTCACCGAGGCCATCCGCCGCATCGACGTGAAGCTGCCCGTCCCCGCGCTCGCCGAGTCCAGCACCGTGCTCGTGGACACGCCCGGCCTCTACTCGCGCATGAACTTCGGCTACGATATGCTCACCCGCGAGTTCCGCGACAGCGCCGCGTGCGCGGTCTTCGTGGTGAAGACAGATAACCTTTTTCTGGAGCAGGTCTTCACCGAGTTCAACGAACTGCTCGGCCTTTTCTCCCGCATCTTCCTCGTCATCAACGTCGATTCCTCAAAGCGCGATCTCCAGCCCGACGGCTCGCTCACGCAGA
>JANPHJ010000264.1:0-12872 GCA_031424395.1 Chthoniobacter sp. | reverse complement strand
ACGAAGAGCTTCCCGCCCGGCACCAGCCAGGACGCCACCCTGCCCATCAGCAGCTGGTAGTTTTTCATATGCTCAAACATCTCGACGCTGACCACGCGGTCGAACTCCGTAGCGATGTCGAAGACGTTCATGTCGGCGGTGATGATCGTCAGGTTCTTGCAACCGCGCCGCGCCGCCTCGGCGTCGATATGCGCTTTCTGCGTCCGCGAATTCGACACCGCAGTGATCTGCGCGCCCGGATATTTTTCCGCCATCCACAACGAGAGCGAACCCCAGCCGCAGCCGAGTTCGAGGATGCGCTGGCCGTCGGCCAGTTCCGCGCGCGCGCAGGTCAGCGCGAGCATTTTCTCCTCGGCGCTGTCGAGCGTGTCGGCAGCGTCCGTCCACAGGCCCGAGCTGTACTTCAGCCGCCGCCCGAGGCAGAGCTGGTAAAAGCGCGTGGGAACTTCGTAGTGCTGCTCATTGGCGTCGCGCGTCTGCACCGCGATCGGGCATTGCTTCAGCCCGGCGATGTGCGCGAGCAACGCGGCGCGCTGGAGTTCCACGTTTGCACAGGTTTTTTCGCGCAGCGTTTCGGCGAGCAGATGCCGGATGCCGAGGCGGATGAGCGGATCGGGGACGACGTTGGCTTCGAGGATGGAGTCGATGGAGATCATGCTTTGCGGAACCAAGGAATGAAGGCGCTCGTGGTGCGCTGGTATTCGCGGTAGGCGTCGCCTTTGCTCCGCACCGCATGCTCCTCGGTCAGCGGGATGCCGGTGACTTTGAGCAAAAACTGGAGCATCAGCAGCGGGCACGCGAGCGCGAGCCAGCCGAACGGCGAGCCGAGGGCGACGAGAAAAAACGCCCACCAAATCAGCGCCTCGAAAAAGTAATTCGGGTGCCGCGACCAGCGCCACAGCCCGCGCTGGCAGACCTGGCCTTGGCTCGCCGGGTCGCGTTTGAAAGCCTGCATCTGCCAGTCGGCCAGCGCCTCGCCGCCGAGGGCGATGACAGCCAGGACGAGCCCGCCAATTTCCAGCGCGCTGAGGTTCGGTGCGGTGTTGAAAGCGACGAGCAGAAACGGCAGCGAAAAGATCACCACGAGCACCGCCTGCAACTCGAAGAAGACGAGAAACATCCCCGTGCCCGGCCAGCGCGCGCGGAGCGTTTCATACCGCACATCTTCCTGCGGGTGATGCCGCAGCACGCGCCGCAGGATGTAAGTCCCCAGCCGCAGACTCCACGCGACGCCAAGGCCGGCGAGCAGCCATTTCCGCAATGGCTCGCCCGGCGAAAACACCGCGTAAATCGGCGCGAGGATGGCGACGCCATAAGACCACGCGACATCGAGCAGCCCGTAATTTTTGATCCGCACACTCACCGCCCAAGTGAGCGCGAAATATGTGGCCGCGATGCCGAGGCCGATGAGAAGCAGCGTCAGCATTTTTGGAATGCGCGAGGCAAAGCGCCGGGGAGCACACGCGTCCCGCGTGTTGGCGAAGTCGTCCCGACTTCGCGGACTTCCGCAGGGGTCCGATGGAAGGCGACACGTAAATGGTGATTGCGCGCGTCAGGAAGTTCGTCGCGGCGAGACGCCACGACCAACATGCGGGACGCATGTGCTCCCCGGAGTTCCCGCGCCCGCTTTCTCATGGATTGAGCACAACCTTGCGCGCCAGGGTTTGAAGCATTGGACGGAGCGCGAAATAGATGACGGCGGCGAGCAGCGGCGCGACCAGCGCCCAGACGACGATTCCCTGCACGCCGATCATGCCGAAGTCGCGCAGGAACTGTCCGGGGCTTTCGCGAAAGCGGCCGAGCAGAAAGGAAATGGAAAGCGGGACGTGCGGTTTGCCGAAAAGCGTTTCACCCGCGCGGTAAAATGGGATGAGCAGGGCGAACTGCGCGGGGTAGGCGCAGTAGTTGACGAGGTGGATGACCGGTTGGTTGAGTCGGAGTGCGAAGGCCGCGATAGCGCAAAGGATGGTGGTTGCGCCGAGGATAGGAAAGATGCTGAGCACGCCGCCGAGCGCGATGGTCAGCGCGATTTTCTCCGGCGTGATGCCTTGCCGGAGCTGGCCGGCAATCGGCGCGACGATGCGCTTTTTCCAAAAGGACTCGGCTGGCGCGGCGGTGGTCATGGACGGCGCGTTCATTTCCGGCGGAGCAGCACGGTTTCGAGCTGGGCCTCGGCGGGGACGCGGAAGAGTTCGCGGAGCATGTAGATAGCCATGGCGATATTGCCGAGCAGCAGGATGGCGATCAGCCATACGACGCGCGCGACGTTCGACGTTTCTTTGTAGGCGACCCACGCCCAGAAAGTGAGGAAGGCAAAGTAGGTATCGAACAGCGTGGCGATGAACCACGGATGGGTGGCGACTTCGCGCGGCATCTTCCAGAGCGCCACAAAACTGCTCGCCCAACTCGTCACGCACAGCATGGCGATGAGCACAATGATGAAGGCTATGCGGAGAAACCAGATCATATGCGGGGCGGGAGTTTGCAGGTGCCAGTGCCGAGCCATTCGTAGCCGTAGCAATGGCCGCTGAGGGCACGATAGACGAGGCATCCGGCGGCGATGAGCCGCAGCGGATGGCGCAACCGGATGCTGCTCGCGAGCAGCGCGACAGCGGCAACTCCGGCGACGGCACGCTCGGCGTTGGCGACATTGACGGGGCGGTTTTTCATTTCAAAAAAGCGCGATGCAACGCGCGGTTGTTGGGCCGGGTGTAGATGGCTTGGACGACGCTGATATTCCGCATCGCGAAGGCCGCTTCGCAGTATTGGAGGTAGTAGTTCCATTTGCGGATGAATCGTTCGTCGAAGCCGAGTGCGCGCACCTCGCCGGCGCGGGCGTTGAACGTCTTCCACCAGGCGTGGAGCGTCCGCGCGTAGCTCGCGCCGAGGTCTTCGAGGTGGTGGAGAAAGAGGTCGCCGGTGCGGTGCAGCGCGGTGTTCACGCGGCCCACGCTGAGCAGCAGCGAGCCGGGGAAGATATGCTTTTGAATCCAATCGATGCCGCGCTTCAGCTCGGCGTGGCGGCTGTCGGGGACGGTGATGTATTGCAGGCCGACGAGTCCGCCCGGCTTCAGCACCTCGTGGATTTTGGCGAAGTAAGTTTCGAGATAGCGGTCGCCGAGCGCCTCCATCATTTCGATGGACGCCACCTTGTCGAACTGCCCGGTGATGAGCCGGTAGTCGGTGAGTTGGAGGTCCACGCGCTCGGCGATGCCTTCGCGGGCAAAACGTGCGCGCGCGTATTTGAACTGCTCCTCCGAGATTGTGACCGTGGTCACGCGACAGCCAAAATTTTTCACCGCGTGGCAGGCGAAGCCGCCCCAGCCGCTGCCGATTTCGAGGACGTGATCGGTTGGTTGGAGGTCGAGTTTGCGGCAGAGCGCGTCGTACTTCGCGACCTGTGCGGCTTCGAGCGACTGGCCGGGTGCGGTGAAAAGCGCGGACGAATAGGTCATCGTCGGATCGAGCCAGAGGCGGTAGAAATCGTTCCCGAGATCGTAGTGCTCGGCGATGTTCCGGCGGGCGGTGATGACGCTGTTCGGGCGGAGCAGATGGAGCGCGCGATTGTAGTGCTGGAGCAGGTTCAGCGCGAACTGGCGGGTCTTCGAGCCGGACATGGCGGGCGAGTTTTCGAGGTTCAGGACGGCCCAGGAAATGACCCGTTCGATGCTGTCGGTTTCCCAGTCGCCGGCGACATAACTTTCGCCGAAACCGACATCGCCGAAGAGCAGGCATTTCTGAAAAAACGCGGCCTCGAGCACGCGAAGCGTGGCGCTGATCTCGGCGCCGGGCGTGCCGATGGTGAGCGCTTCGCCGCCGGGGAGTTCGAGGCGCAAACAGCCGGCGGTCATCTTGCCGAGCGCGTCGAGGACGAAGCGCTGGTAGAGCCCGCCACTGCGCGGGGCGTCGAGCGCGAGGATTTCGGGTTGGGACGTGGCGGTGTCGTTCATGACGTTTTTCCGGCGATGGATTGGTGCGGGTTGAAGACCTCGCGCTGCAGTTCGGGGTGGGCGGCCTTGCGGTGAAAGGGCAGGCGTTTGGCCCAGAGCAGGAGGGCGTGCCAGTGGATGAGGCCGATCACTTTCAAGGTGATGAGCGGATACTTCAGGGTGAACCACGCGAGGCGCGCGGCGGTGAGCGGCGTGCGCTCGCCCGTGAGGGCGGTGACGAGCACGGCGCGCTCGCCTTCTCGGTCGTCGATGTGGATGTCGAGGCGCTCGCCGGGGACACGCAGTTTGAAATCGAAGGCAAGATCAAGCGCGGAGAACGGCGAGACGTAGAAGAGTTTCGGGGTGATGAGGCGGAAGGTGGTTTCACCCGACGGCTCGCGGAGCAGGTAGGGCTTCATCTCGCGAAAGGTGTTGCCAACCTGCACGACCGCACAGAGTGGTGTGCCCGCGGCATCGGCGCAGAAATAGAAGGAGACGGGATTGAAAATGTAGCCAAACACGCGGGGCAAAGTGACGAGCGCTATCCGTCCGTCGGCGGGGCAGCGGATGCCGTTTTGTTCGAGATAGGCGGTGAGATTTTCCTTCACCGTGGCGCGCTCGAAGCCTGGCAGTGTGAGGTGGTCGCGGTCGCGGAATTCGTAGAGGTTGCGGCGGTTGCGGCTGAGGAAAGGGATGCGCGCGGCGAGGGTGTCGATCTCATCGAGATCGAGCGCGAGCATGAAGATGCGGTAGCGGAAGTGGTGCTCCCTGGGCGCGAGCCGGTGGTGCATGACCGAGCATTCGTAGAGGCAGGAGCGGAGGGTGGTGGGGCCGGGTGGAGCACTCGACCCGAGTGCTCCGGTCGGCGACTCGCCGGGCGGAATGAGGGTGAGGGTTGAGGTCGCGCCGGGAAAAGTTGCGGGATCGGGTGGCCGCGTGCTTTCTCCGTTCGTTTGGCCAGTGGCCGAGCCGGGCACTCGGGTCGAGCGCTCCACCCGGTGTTCCGGGTCGCGTGCTGGCTCTAGGTCCACAGCGGTTCTCCGGCAATGGCGCGGGCACATTCGAGCGCGCTGGTGAAGCCGTCTTCGTGGAAGCCGTATTTGAACCAGGCGCCCGCGAAATAAGTGCTCTGGCTGCTTGCGCGGCGGTTGAGCAGCGGCAGCTCTTTTTGCGCCGCGGTGGTGGCGAGGGTGAAAAGCGGATGCTCGTAGGCGATGTGGCGAAGCACTTTTTTCGGCGCGATGCGGTCGTGGCAGTTGAGCGAGACGAAGTAGTTTTCCCGCTCGGAGACATTTTGCAGGCGGTTCATCCAGTAGTGCGTGGTGGGCAGGATGGTGCCGTCGGGTGCGGCGTCGAGGCGGTAGTTCCAGCTCGCCCAGCAGCGCCGGGTCCGGGGCATGAAAGACGCGTCGGTATGGAGCGTGGCGGTGTTTGGCTGGTATTTGAATTCGCGGAGCAGGCGCGCCTCGAGGTCGGTGGGATCGGCGAGCAGTGCGAGCGCTTGGTCGCCGTGGCAGGCGAGGATGACTTTGTCGAACTCACGCGCCGAACCGTCGGCGGCCATGACCTTCGCTTTCGTGGCCGTGCGCTCCACGCGGACGGCTTTGGTTTGCAACTGCACGCGGTCACGAAAGGGTGCGGTGATTTTCTCCACGTAGCTTTTCGCGCCGTTCACGACGGTGAACCATGGGTGCTGCGTGTGCAGGCCGAGGAAGCCGTGGTTGTGCCAGAAACGGAGCAGCGTCATCGCGGGAAAGTCGAGCATCAGCGCGGGCGGGGTGCTCCAGACGGCGCTGCTCATCGGCACGAGGTAGAGGTGCAGCAGGTCCTCGCCGTAGCCGCGCTCGGCCACGTAATCGCGCAGGCCGTGGTGCGCCCACTTTTCGTTCGAGAGCGCGGGGACGGCCTCGGCGTTGAAGCGATTGATCTGCGCGAGCATGCGCCAGAAGCGCGGGCGCAGGAGATTGCGCCGCTGGCCGAACAGCAGGTTCAGGCTGCGGCCGTTGTACTCCAGGCCGCTCGGTGTGTGCTGCACGCTGAAGGACATTTCCGTGGGCTTCGTCTCGACGCCGATGTCGCGGAAAAGCCGCGTGAGGTTCGGGTAGGTGACGTGGTTGAAGACCATGAAGCCGGTGTCGATAGGCACGGCGCGGCCCTGCTCGTTCACGGTGATCGTATTGGTATGCCCGCCGGCGTAGTCGTGCTGCTCGTAGAGCGTGAGGTCGTAGCGCGCGTGGAGAAAATGCGCGCAGCCGAGCCCCGCAATTCCCGTCCCGATGATGGCGAGCGTTTGCATGCGCCAACCGGGTAGCTAGGCGGCTTCCGCACCCGCGGGCGCTTTGCGCGCCTCCTCGTAAATGCTGCCCGGCACGGGCTTGAGATCCCAGATGAGCCCCATCCAGGACAACGCCTTGAGTGCGTAGTAGGTCACGTCGATTTCCCACCAGTAAAAGCCCTGCCGCGCGGTGCCCATGTAGCGGTGATGGTTGTTGTGCCAGCCTTCGCCGAGGGTGATTAGCGCGAGCGCGAGGCTGTTGCGGCTGTCGTCGTCGGTGGCAAAACGGCGCGAGCCGAAGACGTGGGCGAGGGAGTTGATGAACAGCGTGCCGTGCAGCAGAACGACGGTACTGATGAAAAAGCCCCACACGAAAAGCTGTCCGCCCGAAGTGCCGAGGTCCGGCGCGAGCCAGCGCAGCATTTCGCCGAGGGCGAAAAGCAGCGCGCCGAAGACCGCGGGGACCACGAGATCGAAGCGGTTGAGGAAGACGAGTTCGGGATACTTCGCGAGGTCGCGGATGGCGTCGTAGTTGGTCGGGAAGTTTTTGCTGCTCGTCATCCAGCCGATGTGCGCCCACCAGAATCCGCTCAGCCCCGGCGAATGGACATCGTGCTCCTGGTCGGCGTGCTTGTGGTGATGCCGATGCACCGCCGCCCACCACAGCGCACCGCGCTGCACCGACGTATTGCCGAGCACGGCAAAGGCGAACTGCATGACGCGCGAGGTGTGAAAAGTGCGGTGTGAAAAGTAACGGTGGTAAAAGCCGGTGATGGCAAACATCCGCACGAAATAGAGCGCCGCCGCGACCGTAACAGCGCTCCAGCTCCAGCCTGCGGAAAAGACCGCGAGACAGCCGACGTGCAGGAAAAGAAACGGCAGGCAGCGCCGCCATTCGAAGCGGTCAGGCCGCGCGCGCACGGCTTGCGCACCCTCTGGAAAATGGTCGGAGTCGAACCACTGGCGGATGGTTACGAGCGTGCGGGCGAGGATTGTTTTGGCCACGGTCAATGATGCGTCCGCTACTATTCCGCGGATGCGGGGTGTTGCGCGGGAAGCTGTGGCACTTTCGCAAACTTCGCCGGATCGTAGCCCTGCGCGGCCAGTCGTTTGAGGATTGCCGCATAGGTCGCCTCGGGCAGCGTCTTTTCACGCGCCATGATCCAGCCGTAGTTGCGCGAGGGATGGCCCACGACGGTCCAGCGGTATTCGGGATCGAGGTCGAGGATGAGGTATTTCGTGCTGATGATCTTGAAAAAAACGACCCGCCATTCCGCGTTGGTTTTCGGATCGAAAACCCGGGCCAGGGCGTGCACCTGCTTTTGCGGCGCGTCGAAGGATTTCTTCCGGTAGGTGAAGGTGTTCACGATTTTGCCGTCGGGCTGCAGGCGGTAGCCTTCGATGGAATCAACGCAGCCTTTTTCCGCAAAATACGGGATATTGGCGATGACCCGCCAGTCGCCCATGTAGCGCGCGAGATCGACCTGTGGGACGGTGCGGAGCGGCAGGCTGGCTTTGGCTTTCATGGCGGTGGATGGTGGAGTGGAAACAGCGCAGCCCGCGCCGCCCAAAACGGCGGAAAGGCAGACGAGGAGAAAGTGACTGCGGGTTTTCATGCAATGCAAAACGGCGGAGGCTATTCGCGTCGCGCCTCCGCCGGGATGCAACAGGTTGAGCGCCGCCGCCTTTCGGCTAAGGTTCCGCCGCGTCTGGCATTACCACCGCTGCGCCCTTTTCCATGAGACATCCCCTGCCCTTTTTCCTCGTCCTCGCCGCTCTGCCGCTGCGTGGCGCGGTCGCGCCGGCGGTCGATTTCAACCGCGATATCCGCCCCATTTTTTCCGAGAACTGCTACACCTGTCACGGGCCGGACACGAATAAGCGCAAGGCCGGGCTGCGCCTTGATCAGAAAGAATCGGCGTTTGGGAAAGCAGAGTCCGGCGAGGTGCCGATCACGCCGGGCGAGCCGGAGAAAAGCGAGGTCATGCGGCGACTCACTACGGAGGACAAGGACGAGGTGATGCCGCCGCCGAAGGAGCACAAAAAACTCAAGCCCGCGCAGGTGGAGCTGCTGCGCCAGTGGATCAAGTCTGGCGCAAAATGGGACGGGCACTGGGCCTTTCAGCCGGTGCGGCCGGTGACGCCGCCGGAAATTCACAACACGGGCTCCGACATCCGCAATTCCATCGACGTCTTCATCCTCGCGCGGCTGGAAAAGGAACGCCTCGCCCTTTCGCCGGAGGCGGAAAAAGCGGTGCTCATCCGGCGGCTCTCGCTCGATCTCACGGGGCTGCCGCCGGCGCTGGCGGAGGTGGATGCCTTTCTCGCCGACGCCGCGCCCGACGCCTACGAGAAGGTCGTGAACCGGCTGCTCGCCTCGCCGCATTTCGGCGAGCGCCTGGCCGTGCCGTGGCTCGACCTCGCGCGCTATGGCGACACCAGCGGCTACCACAATGACTCGCTGCGCGACATGTGGCTGTGGCGCGAATGGGTCATCAACGCGTTCAACGCCAACCTGCCCTTCAGCGAGTTCACCATTGAGCAGCTCGCGGGCGATTTGTTGCCAAACGCAACAATTTCCCAGCAGGTCGCGTCGGGCTTCCATCGCAACGTGATGACCAGCGATGAGGGCGGGCTCATCGACGAGGAATATCTCAACCTTTACGTCGTCGATCGCGTGGCCACGACGGGCGTGACCTGGCTCGGCCTCACCGTCGGCTGCGCGCAATGTCACGATCACAAGTACGACCCCCTCAAGCAGCGCGAGTTTTACCAGCTCTACTCCTTTTTCAACAACGTGCCCGAGACCGGCAAAGACGGTGTGCGCGACCGCAATCCGAAGCCTTTCCTCAGCGTGCCCTCGCCCGAGCAAAAGACGCGGCTGGCGCAGCTCAATACCGAACTAGACGCCGCCGATCTCGCCCAGCGCGAACTGGCCAAGACGCTCGATGCGCGGCAGCTCGAATGGGAAATGCAGACCGCGGCGAACACTGCGCCGGCCGAGCCAGGCGGGCAGTCGGTGCGCTTCCCGCTCGATGCCGACGGCGGCGGCGTGACCGACAGCGGGCAGAAAGTCGCGGGTGTGGTGAAGGGCGAGGGCACGTTCACGGAAGGTGCGGTCGAGAAAAGTTTCCGCGTGGTGGCGAACGGATGGGTCGAGTACGGCGACAAGTTCGGCTTTGAAAAGGACCAGCCCTTCACCGCCGCCGCGTGGCTGCGGCTGAAGCCGCAGGGCGGCGCACCGTTTGGAAAAATGGAAAACGGCGGCAACACGCGCGGCTGGGACGTGGAATTCCACGGCACGAAGCCGAGCTTCCACCTCATCAACCAATGGCCCGGCAACGCCATCCATGTGCAAGGCGAGCGCGACCTGCCGGCGGACACCTTTCTCCATTTCGCCGTGACCTACGACGGCTCGCGCAAGGGCGCGGGCGTGAAACTTTACGTCAACGGCGAGCTGGAAAAGTCTTCGGTGCAAATCGACAAGCTCACCGACACGATTAAGACGCCGGAGCCGTTCAGCATCGGCCGGCGGGGCGCGGCGGGGACGATGTTCACCGGGCGGGTGGATGATCTGCGCATCTACGGGCGGGCCCTGGCGGTCGGCGAGGTCGCGCAGCTCGGCGGCTCGCCCACCCTGCAGCTCGTGAAAATCCCGGCGGCGCAACGCACCAAGGAGCAGGCGGACAAACTGCAAAAATTTTACCGCGAGACCTATGCGACCGACTTTCTTGCGGCGAAGCGCCTCGCCGACGAGCGGCGCAAAACCAAGGACGATTTCGCCACGACAATCCCCAACACCATGGTCATGGCCGAGCTGGATAAAGTGCGCGACAGCTTCATCAAAGTGCGCGGCAACTACGACCAGAACGGCGACAAGGTCACGCCTGCGGCGCCCGCCTTTCTCCCCGCGCTCGCCGCCGCTCCGGCGGACGGCAAACGCTACACCCGGCTCGATCTCGCGCGCTGGATCGTCTCGCCCGAGCAGCCGCTCACCGCGCGGGTGACGGTGAACCGTTTCTGGAAAATGCTCTTCGGCACCGGGCTGGTGAAAACGGTGAACGACTTCGGCTCGCAAGGCGAATGGCCGAGCCATCCCGAGCTGCTCGACTGGCTGGCCGGCGACTTCATGCGCGACTGGGACGTGAAGCGCGCGCTCAAGCAGATGGTGATGTCCGCGACTTACCGGCAGTCCGCCAAGGTCACGCCGCCGCTCCTCGAAAAGGACAGCGAAAACCGGCTGCTCGCCCGCGGCCCGCGCCAGCGCCTCGACGCCGAATTTCTGCGCGACAACGCGCTCGCCGTCGCCGGCATTTTGAACCCTGCGCTCGGCGGCAAAAGCATCAAGCCCGCGCAGCCCGCCGGGACATGGGAGATCAACGAAATGGGCGGCCAGAACTATGTGCCATCCACAGGCGCGGATCAGTATCGGCGCGGCCTCTACGTCTATTGGCGGCGCTCCACGGTTTATCCGTCCTTCATCACGCTCGACGCGCCGACCCGCGAGTTTTGCAGCGCCCAGCGCGCTCGCACCAGCACGCCGCTGCAATCGCTCGTGCTGATGAACGACCCCGTCTTCGTCGAAGCCGCCCGCGCCTTCGCCCAGCGCATCCTGAAAGAAGGCGGAGCCGATGACCCCGCGCGGCTGCGCTACGCCTGGCGCACCGCGCTCGCCCGGCCCGCGACGGAAAAGGAAGCCGCCATCCTCGCGCAGACGCTCGCCACGCAGCTCGCCACCTACGCCGCGGACAAGCCCGCCGCCGCCGCGCTGGTAAAAGTCGGCGACCTCGCCAAACCCGCCGACCTCGACGACAGTCAGCTCGCCGCGTGGACGGCGGTCGCCAACGTCCTGCTGAATCTCAACGCGACGATTACGAACTGACGTTCGCGCGTTGCTACGCCTCGCTCACTTCACCCCGGCCACTTGGAAACCCTCGGCCTCTAGCACCGCGCGGATTTTTGCCGGCTGATCGCCTTGGATCTCGACGGTGCGGTCCTTCACCGCGCCGCCGCAGCCGCAGCCGGCGCGGATTTTTTTGGCGATGGTCTCGATGACCGATACCGGCAGGTGGGTGGCGAAATCGTGAATGACGATGACCGTCTTCCCACCGCGCCGCGCGGTCTCACGGCGCAGAACGACGCGGCCCATTTTCCACCCCGCCTGCGGGCTCCCCGGCGCGGGCGCGGGTTCCGGCGCGGCGGGCAAGCCAGCGAGGTCGAGGCCGGCCAAGGCGGCGTTCAGCCCGGCGCGCGGAGACTGGGCGGCGTTGGTGTCGAGGCGTTTCTTTTCTTGGCGGGGCATGGGTCGGAGGTGGATCGTGGGACGGCGAGCAAAGCAAAACCGGGCCGCGTTTCCAAGCCGGACTTGGCCGTTAATTATCCGACGCGCATTTCTGGTGGAAGGGGCCTAACTTGAACTCATGAAAACCGTCACTCTTACCTTCCCGGAGTTGTTCCTGCTCGTCGGGACACGCGCCCTGCTGGGGGCGGGCATCGCCCTGCTCCTCGCCCGCCGGATCAACGATGAGCAGCGCGCAACGGCGGGCACCCTCCTCACTGCCATCGGTATCCTTACCACGGTGCCGCTCGCCTTCGAGGTGCTAGGTAAAAGCGCGCGCGAGTGAGGTTCGAGGCCTCGTTCCCAAACTCGTTTGGGAACGTGGCCGAAATGAACGCTTCTTCTATTGCTTCGCCGAGCAGTAGCTTGAGCTCCACCCATGCGCACCCGCTCCTTCCGCCGCATCGCGACCGCTCACTTGGTTGCTGGCACTTTTAGCATCTTGAAAGCCATCCTTCCGACGATCTCGATTGGCATCGCTCTTGTCCTCGGCGCGCGAGGTGCTGAGCTTCCGCTTCCATTGGATGCCGTGGTGCTCGCGCGCTGGATTGCCGATCAGCAGTACCTCAAGCCAGATCTGCCTAGTTATGGCGGACTAAAAACCCATCCTGGAGTGGCAGTCACTAGCGCTGATGGCACCGATTATTGCCGGGTTAGTCCTTACTTCGCGAATCTCGGTGTCTTGGGATTGCTCCGAGCCAAGATACCGAATGGTGCGCACGTTGCCGAACTTTGGGTTCGCTGGTATTACGCTCATCTCGACGCGCAAAGCGCCCCCGAGGGCGTCCCATATGAACACTTCTATCAGGCGGACGGCGGCGGCGAGACCACCTGCGTCAAGCCGGGCGATCACTCTGTCTGCCATTACAATGATGCCACGGACAGTGCGGTGGCCACTTTCTTCTCCGTGCTATGGGCGGCCCACCAGGCCGGAGTTGCCTCAGCCAAGCTGAACACCCCCGAGCGCAAGACGCTCACGGAGGCACTGGCCGGGGTGCTCTTAAAGTTACAGCAGTCCGACGGCCTGTGTTGGGCGAAGTCCGACTACCGCGCGAAATACCTCGAAGACAACTGCGAGGTTTTTGCCGGTCTGTGCGACCTCGCCAATTTGGAGCGGGCTTCAGCATAGTTGGGGGCGACCATGGGATAGTCGGCAGGCAGACCCCATTTCGTGCGGTACTGCTCCGGCGTCAGGTCGAACTTGCTGCTCAGATGCCGCTTCAACGATTTAAACTTCTTGCCGTCTTCCAGGCAGATGATTGCGTCCGGCGTGACGGACTTCCTGATCGGGATTGCGGGAACCAGCGCCGCCGCCGGAAGAGGTTCGGGT
>JANPHJ010000263.1:0-6813 GCA_031424395.1 Chthoniobacter sp. | reverse complement strand
CAAACGCGGGAACATGGCGACGCTGAAAATCCAGGAACTCCCCGCCCAGGAGCGGCCCCGCGAAAAACTCGCCGCCCTCGGCGCGGGCGCGCTCAGCGACAGCGAGCTGATCGCCATCCTGCTGCGCACCGGCATGGTCGGGGCCAATGCCATCGACGTCGCGCGCCACCTGCTCGCGGCTTACCAGTCCCTCGGCGGCCTTGCGCGCTGCACCGTCGCCGAGCTTTCCAAAATCAAAGGCGTGGGACCGGCGAAAGCGGTTCAGCTCGCCGCCGCCTTTGGCCTGGCCACGCGGCTCGCGCGCGAAACGCTCACGAAGCAAAAGCTCGACACGCCGGAACTCATCTACGCGCTCCTCGGCACGGAGCTGCGCGCACTTTCCCGCGAAAGCCTGCGCGTGGTGCTGCTCGACACGCAGCTCCAGCTCATGCGCACCGAGGAAGTGTCCAGCGGCAGCCTGAACGAAAGCACCGCGCACCCGCGCGAAATTTTCCGCCCCGCGCTCATCTACGCCGCCTACGCCGTGGTCATCGTCCACAACCACCCGTCCGGCGACCCCACGCCGAGCGAGGCCGACCGCCGCCTCACCGTGCGCCTCGCCGAAGTCGCGCGGCTGCTGCAAATCCAGCTCTTCGACCACATCATCATCGGCAACGGCGACAACGGCCGCCGCCCGTACTTTAGTTTCCGCGAAACGGGGCTGCTGTGAGGAAAGGCGGAGGGCGGAAATCGGAAGACGGAAAACTGCGTCGGCGATTTCCTGACTTCCGCCTTCCGGCCTCCGCCTTCATCCTCTCCCCATGCTCCATCCCACCGCCATCATTCACCGCGACGCGCAACTCGGCGCGGGCGTCACCGTCGGGCCGTATGTGGTGATTGAAGGCGCGGCGCGCATCGGCGACGGCTGCGTGCTCCAGGCCCACGCCGTCATCGGCGCGCACGTCGTCATGGGGCGCGATAACCTGATCGGCTACGGCGCGGTCATCGGCGGCGACCCGCAGGATTTCGCGTTTCAGCCCTCGGTGCAAAGCGCGGTCCAGATCGGCGACGGCAATAAAATCCGCGAGTACTGCACCATCCACCGCGGCACCACGGAGGGCAGCGCCACCGTCGTGGGCAGCGGCTGCTTTCTCATGGCGGGCGCGCATGTCGCGCACAACTGCCGCGTCGGCGACCACGTCGTCCTCGCCAATAACGTGCTGCTCGGCGGGCACGTGACCATCGGCGAGCGCGTCTTCATCGGCGGTGGCAGCGGCTTTCACCAGCACGTCCGGGTCGGCCGGCTCGCCATGTGCCAGGGCCAGACCGCGTGCAGCAAAGACCTGCCGCCTTTCACCATCTCCAGCGGGCTAAATGGCGTGGCCGGGCTCAACGTGGTGGGCCTGCGCCGCGCCGGCTTCACGGGCGCGCAGCGTGCCGAGATCAAGGCCGCCTTTGCCCTCCTCTACCGCCGCGGGCTGAACACCGCGCAGGCGCTCGCCGCCGCCCGCGAGCAGCCGTGGGGCGAAGCCGCGCAGGCTTTCTGGGACTTCGTGGCCGGGGCGAAACAGCGCGGGCTTTGCGACCTCATCGCCACCCGCGAAGGCCCGCCCGCTGCGCCCGTCACCGCTTGACGCTCGAAAAATCGGGGTTGTCGCCGGGCCGTTCACGCCGATAGAAAGCGCGCGCTCGTTTCCCCCAAATGAACGCCTACCCCCATCCCACACGCTACCGCCTGCCCGCCACCATGCGCCCAATCCTTTGCCCGCTGCTCGCCCTCATCCTCGTGGGTTGCGCTACCTCGAAAGAAGTCCACCCCTCCACCGCCGTCAACGCCTCGCGGCCGCTGCGCCCCGGCCAGCGCCTCATGGTCCGCACCACCGCCTACACCCAGACCGAGCCCGGCGGCTGGGCCAATGGCATCGGCGGACGCCTGCGCTACAACATGACCAACAGCAGCGCCGCCAGCGACTGGTCGTGGCTGCCCGTGGGCACGCGTTTCCGCATGTGCTGCACCGGGCGCAACTACGTCATCGAGGACTATGGCAGCGCGCTCGTCGGGCGGCGCACCATCGACCTCTTCTGCCCCAGCCGCGGGCTCATGCGGCAGTGGGGCATGCGCCATGTCGAAATCGAAATCCTCGCCTGGGGCAGCCCGCGCCGGAGCCTCGAAGTCCTGGGCGACCGCCGCCGGCATCCGCAAGTCCGCGCCATGGTCGCCTCGCTCACCCAGCAGGCCCGCGGCTTCCCCGACGCCTTTCACCGGCTGCCGGTGGAATGATGGCGGATTTCTGATTGCTCATTGCTGATTGCTAATTGAGAAAGGCGCGGCTTTTTTCCGCGCCCGGAAACGGGCTCCCAATCAGCCATCATCCATCTATGCACATCCTCGTCACCGGCGGCGCCGGCTACATCGGCAGCATCTGCGTCGAGCAACTGCTCAACGCCGGCCACCCCGTCACCGTCTTCGACAACCTCACCGAAGGCCACCGCGCCGCGATCGACCCGCGCGCGAAACTCATCGTCGGCGACCTGCAAAAGGATGGCGACATCGCCGGTGCCATGCAGGCCGCGCAGCCCGACGCCGTCATGCACTTTGCCGCCAATGCGCTCGTCGGCGAGTCCATGGAGAACCCGTCGAAATACTTCCGCAACAACGTCACCGGCGGCATCCACCTGCTCGATGCCATGGTCGCGTGCGGCGTAAAGCGTTTCGTCTTCTCCTCGACGTGCGCCACCTTCGGCCCGCCCGAGCGCGTGCCCATCGACGAAACCCTCCCGCAGCGCCCGATCAACCCTTACGGCGAGTCGAAGCTCATCTTTGAAAAAATCCTCCGCTGGTACGATGAAATCCACGGCCTGAAATTCGTCGCCCTCCGCTACTTCAACGCCGCCGGCGCCAGCGGACGCTACGGCGAAGACCACCGCATCGAGACCCACCTCATCCCCAACGTCCTCAAAGTCGCCCTCGGCCAAAAGGACAACGTCCAGATTTTCGGCACCGACTACGAGACGCCCGACGGCACCTGCATTCGCGACTACATCCACATCCTCGACCTCGCTGCCGCCCACATGCTCGCCCTCGGCGCGGAAAAAAGCGCCTTCTACAACCTCGGCACCGGCGGCGGCACGAGCGTGCGCGAACTCATCGCGACGTGTGAAAAAGTCACCGGCAAAAAAATCGCCGTCGTTGAAAAGCCCCGCCGTCCCGGCGACCCCGCCCGCCTCATCGCCGCCAGCGAAAAAATCCACCGCGAACTCGGCTGGAAACCGCAGTTTCGAAGCATCGAAACAATCATTGCCAGCGCGTGGGCCTGGCACGTCGCGCATCCGAATGGGTATGGCGACTGAGAGCAGACGTTGCGCGGCGCAGGAGCCTGCCTAAAATCCAGTGCACCATGAGCACGCTCCACGAAATCAAGACGGCCATCGGGCATCTCAATCCGCGCGACAAGTCGCTACTCACGGCGAACTTTTTGCCATGGAATCCGAGCCGGATGCGGCGGAACTGGAAGCCGCCCTCGACCGCGGACTGCGCGATGTGGAGGCCGCACATGTGCGGCCCATCGAGGAGGTGCGCGCAATGATTCCGGGATGGATTTCAAAGTCCTAATCGCCGACACCGCGCTGGCCGACCTGCGCGGGATCGTGGAGTTCATCGCCCAGGACGATCCCCAAGCCGCTGTGCGACTCGGCGAAAACTCATCGCGCGGGCGCTAAGTCTCGCGAGTCTGCCCGAGCGCCACGCGTATCACGACGCACGGCGAGGGATTCGCAAGATGCCCCTACCGCCTTACCTCGTCTTTTACACCTGTGACAAACGCGCGGGCGTCGTGAACATCCTCCACTTCTGGCACGGCGCACGGCGCTTGCCGGAATTCTCCGCGTAGGCGTCTCTCCCGCAGCATTGCCGCTACGCGGGCGTGGTGGAATAGTGGGGCATGCCCATCGCCGGACTCGATCTCGCTGAAGAAATCCTCGCCCTCAAACGCGAGCGCAACGCCGTCATCCTCGCGCACAATTATCAAGTGCGGGAGATTCAGGAACTGGCGGATTACGTCGGCGACTCGCTCGGGCTCTCGCGGCAGGCGGCGGACACGGACGCGGACGTGATCGCGTTTTGCGGCGTTCACTTCATGGGCGAGACGGCGAAAATCCTAAATCCCGGCAAGACCGTGGTCATCCCCGACATGGACGCGGGCTGCTCGCTCAGCGACTCGTGCCCGCCGGAAAAGCTGGCCGCCTTTTTGCAAGAGCACGCGGCGAAAAACTACTACGTCATCGCCTACATCAACTGCAGCGCGGGCGTGAAGGCGCAGTGCGACGTCATCTGCACGAGCGGCAACGCGGTGCGCATCGTCAACGCCGCGCCCGCGGACCGGAACATCCTTTTTGTCCCAGACCAGAATCTCGGCGCTTGGGTCATGGAGCAGACCGGGCGGCCCATGGAGCTGTGGCAGGGCAACTGTTACGTCCACGTCGAATTCACCCGCGCCTCCATCGAGCGCGCGCGCGCCGAGTGGCCGGACGCGCCGATCGTCGCCCATCCGGAATGCACCCAAGCCGTGCGCCTCCTCGCGGACGAGGTTTGCTCGACGGAAAAGATGATCAGCTACTGCAAGGAGTCGCCATCGCAGGCGTTCGTCATCGTGACGGAAAGCGGCATGCTCCACCGCCTGCGCCGCGAGATGCCGGAGAAGGTTTTCATCCCCGGCCCCACCGACACCTGCGCGTGCGCGGACTGCCGCTACATGAAAATGAACACGCTCGAAAAGCTCCGCGACTCCCTCGCGAACCTCGCGCCCGAGATCCTCATCCCCGAGGAGATCCGCGCCCGCGCCGAGCGGCCCATCCGCCGGATGCTTGAGTTGAGCGCATAGCGCGAGAAAGACCGCCGCCTACTGCGTCGGCGAAAGGAGCGCGGACGCATAGACGGGAGCGTGCTGCGTTACGCCAAGGAACGCGGCGATAAACAATTCCAACTGATGCGCCGGGAAGACGAATATCCCGATGAACGCCGCACTTTCCGCCAGCGCGATCCCGACGATCATCAGCGGCAGCGCCTGGGTCGATGACTTCATCCTCGGCAGCCCATTCCACCGAATGATGACTGCCGCCAGCACCGGCAACGCTCCGGTCAGCCACAGCGCGGATTCGTCCGCGACGGGCGGGCTCTTGGAATGCAGAAAGTGATACTGCACGCATACTCCGATCACGAAAGCGGCCCAGAGCACCCACATGACGATCTTCTGCTGCGCGGCGGTTGGCGGAGGTGTATCCATACCGGGCAGATAGCGGAGGAGGCGGAGTCCGCCGAGCACATTCGCGAAGCCGCTTGCGCGCCGCGGCAGGCCTCGCGATGTTCGCGCCCTTTTTTCCGCCATGCTCACGCTCTCCCAAGTCTCCAAAGCCTTCGCCGGCCGCACCCTTTTCAGCGACGTCTCGCTCCAGGTGAACCGCGCGGACCGCATCGGCCTCGTCGGCCCGAACGGCGCGGGCAAGTCCACGCTTTTCTCGCTCATCCTGCGCGAGGCCTCGCCGGACGACGGGAGGGTGATCGTGGAAAAAAACGCGACCATCGGCTTCCTGCCGCAGGAGACCGCGGCCATCGGCGAGGAGACGGTGCTGGAGCTGGCGTGCGCGATTTCGCCCGAGATGGTGACGGCGCAGCGCACCATCAAGCGCCACGAACTCGCGGGCACTTTTGACGAGGAGGAATATCACGACGCGCTCGGTGTTTTCAGCGAACTCGGCGGCTGGCAGCTCGAGCCCAAGGCCAAGCGCATCCTCAACGGGCTGGCGTTTCGCGAGGCGGATTTCGACCGCGCGGCGCGGACGATGAGCGGCGGCTGGATCATGCGCGCGCACCTCGCACGGCTGCTCGTCATGGAGCCCGACCTGCTGCTGCTCGACGAGCCGACGAACCATCTCGACCTCGAATCGCTCTACTGGTTTCAGGAATATCTCCAGTCGTATCCCGGCGCGATTCTGATGATCTCGCACGACCGCGAATTCCTGAACGCGCTCGTGGATTCCATCGTCGAAATCGCCCACCAAAAGCTCAACCGCTACCGCGGCAACTGGGACAAATACGTCACCGAAAAAGTGCAGCGCGAGGAGGTGCAGCTCGCGGCTTACAAAAACCAGCAGAAGGAAATCGCGGCACTCCAGGAGTTTGCCGACCGCTTCCGCGCCAAGGCCAGCAAAGCGTCGCAGGCGAAAAGCAAGCTGAAGCAGATCGACCGGATGGAAAAAATCGAGGCTCCGCTGAGCCAGGAAAAAACCGTCCACATGCGCTTCCCGCAGCCGGCGCGCTCGGGCTCACGCGTCATCCAGCTCAAGGACCTCGACTTTTCCTACGGCGATCTCGCGGTCTATCGCGGGCTGGAATTTGAGGCGGAACGCGGCCAGCGCACCGTGCTCGTGGGGCCAAACGGCGCGGGCAAATCCACGCTCATCAAACTGCTCGCCGGTAACCTCACGCCCGAGCGCGGCACCCGCGAACCCGGGCACAACGTGCAGGTCGGCTACTTCTCCCAGCACCGCATGGAAAGCCTCAACGCGAAGCACACCGTGCTCGAAGCCGTGCAAGACATGCCGAACCCGGTCGGCGAACAGCAGGCGCGCACGGTGCTCGGTTCGTTCCTCTTCCGCGGCGACGATGTCTTCAAGCCTGTCGGCGTCCTCAGCGGTGGCGAAAAGACCCGGCTCGCGCTGGTGAAAATCCTGCTCGATCCGCCGAATCTCCTACTCATGGACGAGCCGACGACGCACCTCGACATCGGCTCCATCGACGCGCTCATCGGCGCGCTCCAGCAGTACGAAGGCACGCTC
>JANPHJ010000262.1:0-16699 GCA_031424395.1 Chthoniobacter sp. | reverse complement strand
CGCGGCGCGAAGAACTGCTCCCACACCGCCTTGTAGGCCGCGTTGTCGAAATTGTGCGTGATCGAATCCCCGATCAGCAGCAGGTCGAACGCGTGCCCCTTGATCGCCGCCACCTTCTCCGCATGCCGCTTCTCCATCCCGCGCTGCGGCACCGGAATCGCGGCGGAACTCGGCGCGTCCTCGGCGAAAGCGGACGCGGTGCAGAGGAGCGAAACGGCGAGCGGACGGAGAAAGCGGGGAAACATAAGTTTGGGAGCGCCGAGCATCGCGACCACGCCGAAGAAATCAATGCCGGCGCGATGTCTTGGAAAAATGGTTTCGGCAATGACGCCACACTTCACACGGCTCATAATTTTAGAGGGACAGGAAATGCGTAACACTCGCACGACGCAGTCTATAGCTCGGGTCGGTACCTATCGCACTGGCTTGCCTCATTTGAGCCGCAAGGTTTTCGGTAAGTCTTACAATAAATACTGTGCTCTGTCTCGCCTCCCCAGTTTTCACCATGGTAACGACAAAGGAAGCAGTTCTTGATGGGTGCTCCCCTTTTGGATGCCAACTGGACCTGATCAGTAAACAATGCTCCACGTAACCGCTCAAAATTACCAATCTCTCTGCCGTAATCCCTCCATTTTTCGTCATAAGCGTGCGGGCGCAAAATGTTGTGATACGCGAGTTTCGCCTTCAGTCTGGTGATCTTTATCTGAATGTCGGCGATAGGTGCTTTTTCTAGAAAGGCTTTTCCAGATTCGTAGACATAAAAGCAATCTACAAGGGTGCTGGCGCAAGTACACTGATCGTGAGGAATCACTAGTGGGGTGGGCGAAAATCCAACAAACACCGCATTCTCAGCGGTAATGCATTCACTCCTGATATGTGCGATATTCTCCTCGGTGCGAATAGGAATCTCGATGATCTTATTTCTCGAATGTTCTTTGGCCTCTGACAAAAAGTGGGTGACCGCAATCTCAATATAGACCTTATCCGAAGGTCTATCTTTGCTGCGCAGAATCACGTCCGGCACAAACGCTCCGTCTCTGTACTCAGTTTCAATTTCACTATAGTAGCATGTCAGATCGTATTCCTGCTTACAGCTTCCCAGTTCGCTAAAGCAAGTGACCAATTTTGTGAACCGGTGGCATTGTCTCGGTGTTGGCACCGATATTCTAAATGGTCGTCCCTCCGCCATACACTTTTTGTAGGTCTCTACAAATGCCCGTTTTCCAAGCTGATGTAGGTAGGTTTCACCATTGCATTCAGCTTGAGTCTTATGAGCAAAATGTGGCCGATGAATCTTGCCGTTCACCTTGGCGATCATTGGTTGATCGCAAGAGATACATCGAAGCGCCTCGGCGTTCTCTTGCCCTCGCAGGGCATCTGCGACTACGAGTCTGTCGCTTGAGTCAAGTGCGTATCGATACTGAACCATTGGACCAGACTAGTCGGGCTCCACTGCGGGTGGAAAAGATTTTTCGCCTCGTCGCCTCGTTCCGTAGCTGAGGCCTTCGGAACGCACCATTGCCGGGGAAGCTGTGCTTGGTGGCCGGGGAGATGAGTCGCGCTTTCAGCGCTGGCGCTGGCGACGCGGGTTTCCTGGGGCGTTGCCCTAGGCTGGGATGAAGGTTGCGCCTTTGGCGCTACGGAAGCTACAGCTCTGATTCGGCGCTCTCGGGTGAGCCCGACGCCAACGGCGCGATTCATCCACCGGCGGCCCGTCAGTCCCAAACATAGCGCTCATCGAATGCGACCGGCTCGTTCCGAAGCTGGGGGCTTCGGAACGCACCATTGCCGGGGAAGCTCTGCTTCGTGGCCGGGGAGAGGAGGACGGCGCATCGGTGTCCGGCACGCGAACCTCCGACACCCAGCCCGCGCAACGAAGTTGCCCCGCAGCAAGTGCGTTCCGAAGTCCTCAACTTCGGAACGAGGGAAACACTGGCGGCGGCTTTCAGCGCTTCGATCCTTCCTTTCGCCGCAATCTCCGGTAACATCCGCGGCATGAGCACGATCACCGCGATCCTCGAAGCCGACGTCGATGGCACGCTGCACCTGCCGCTGCCGGCGGAGTGGCGCAAGATGTCCATCCGCGTGAAGGCGGAACTGGAACCCGTGGAGGCGGCGGCGCAATCGGCGCCGGGAGAAGAGTCGCTCAAAGGCTTCGGCTGCCTGCGCGGCAAGATCCGGATGGCACCGGACTTCGATGAGCCGCTGGAAGACTTCAAAGACTACATGGGGTGAGGCTGCTCCTCGACACGCACGCGCTGCTCTGGTTTTGCGAGGGGAATCCCGCCCTCAGCGCCGCGGCCCGCGCGGCGATGGAGGATTCCACGAACGAGCCCTACGTGAGTCACGCGACACCGTGGGAAGTGGCGATCAAGGTTTCGCTCGGCAGGCTCGATCTTCAGGTGGGTTTCGACGCGCTCTTTCCCGGCGTGTTGGACGCCAACGGTTTCAAGTTCCTGCCTTCCGCACCCGATCACTACCGCGCGCTGATTCCGCTGGCGCGGCACCATGGTGATCCATTTGACCGCCTGATGATCGCGCAGGCGCAGGTGGAGGGGCTGACGATCATTACTTGCGACTCGCAGTTCGCCGCCTACGGCGTGCCGCTGCTCTGGTGAGCTGCGCTGCCGCCACTGTTTTTGAACCACGCAGCCATCCTGAACGGGGCTTCGGTATCTCCTCGTTCCGAAGCCAAGGGCTTCGAAATGCACCATTGCCGGGGAAGCTGTGCTTTGGTGGCTGGAGAAATGAGTCTCGTTTTCAGCACCGGCGCGATTCATCCATCGGCGGCCGGTCAGTCCCAAACATAGCGCTCATCGAATGCGACCCCGTATTTCGCCAGCACCCGCCGAAACTCCTCCTGAAAACCCACCCGCCGATGATGCCGCTCCTGCTCGTGGCCGGGGCGGAATTTTCTACGCGCCTACAAGCCGAGTTTGGCGAGCAATTCCTCGACGGTGAGACGGTGGTGTGCGGCGACGGGTTTCAAGACGCCGCCCAGCAGGGTGCCGGTTTTGAGCGGGCGATGGTTGGGGACCGTGACGTGGTGCGTGCCGCCGAGCGTCGTGGTGAGGCGGATGTGGGAGCCGTCCTGCCGCACGCGCTCGTAGCCGAGCATGCGCAGGGCTCGGATGAGATCGGATGCGCCGATGTCGCGCGGGATTCTCACACCGCCAGCGCTTCATCGCGCACGAAGTGGAGCCGGATAATCTGCGGCATCGGGCCCGGCACGCCGTCGCCGAAATGGCAGCGGACGGCGTCGCGCACCATCGTGCGCAGTTCCTCGACGGTGTCGCCCTGCGTGGCGATGGCGTGGCCGAGGGCCGTGGCGACGAATCCGCCGTCCGCCTCGTCCTCGCGCACTTCAAAGATGATCTCGCTCATGGCTGGACTATGGCACGCAGGCGCTAAGCCGGGCAAGGCGCAACACTTCAAGCCACGCTGCCTAAAACAGCGTCATCTGCGGCTTCATCTCGGCCAGCGCCTGTGCGGCCTTTTCCTTGTTGCGGGGCTTGCCGTGTTTCGGGGGTGCGGGGGCTTCGGCGATGGTGGGGTTGCCGTCGGCGTTGAGTTCGTGCTGCTCGAGGTTGGAGAGGATTTCTTTGGCGCGCGAAATGATCGACGGCGGGAGGCCGGCGAGGCGGGCGACCTGGATGCCGTAGCTTTTGTCCGCGCCGCCTTTGACGATCTTGCGGAGGAAGATGATCTGGTCGTTCCACTCGCGCACGGCGACGTTGTAGTTGCGCACGCCGGGGCGGGTCATTTCGAGTTCCGTCAGCTCGTGGTAGTGGGTGGCGAAAAGGGTGCGCGCCTTCGTTTCATCGTGGAGAAACTCGGCGACGCTCCAGGCGATCGAGAGGCCGTCGAAGGTCGAGGTGCCGCGGCCGATTTCGTCGAGGATGATGAGCGAGCGGGCGGTGGCGTTGTTGGTAATGTTGGCGGTTTCGTTCATCTCGACCATGAAGGTGGACTGCCCGCGCGAAAGGTCGTCGTTCGCGCCGACCCTGGTAAAGATGCGGTCCGCCAGCCCGATCTCCGCGCTGCGCGCCGGGACGAAGCTGCCGATTTGCGCCATGAGCACGAGCAGCGCGACCTGGCGGATATAGGTGCTTTTGCCGGCCATGTTCGGGCCGGTGAGGATGAGCAGGCGGTTCCTGTCGCCGTCGAGGAGCACGTCGTTCGGGACGAATTTTTCCTCGACGAGCGACTGGTCGAGCACGGGATGCCGCCCGTCGGTGATGACCGTGCGCAGCTCCTCGCCGAGCACCGGGCGGCAGTAGCCGAAAAGGCGCGCGGTCTCCGCGAACGCGCCGAGCACGTCGAGCGTGGCGATGGCTCCGGCGGTGGCTTGCAGCGGGGCGAGTTCGCGCATGACCTCGTCGCGGAGCTGGAGGAAAAGCTCCTGCTCCAGCGCCTTCGCGCGCTCGTCGGCGCCGAGGATTTTGCCCTCCACTTCCTTCAGCTCCGGCGTGATGAAACGCTCGCCGGTCGCGACGGTTTGCTTGCGATGCCAGCTCGGCGGGACCGCGCCGAGATTGGATTTTGTGACCTCGATGAAATAGCCGAAGACGCCGGTGTAGCGGACTTTCAGCGACTTGATGCCGGTCTCCTCGATGGCGCGCTGCTGGAGCTGCGCGATCCAGTCCTTGCCCTCGCGTCCGGCGTTGCGGAGTTCGTCGAGCGGGGCGTGGTAGCCGTCGCGAAACATGCCGCCCTCGCGGGTCAGAGCAGGCGGTTCATCGACGATCGCGCGGGCGAGCAACTCGACCAGGTGGGGCAGCGGATGGAGGTCGGCGAGGAGGGTGTAGCACAGGTTTGCAACCTGTGGGGTCGGCAGGTTTTCAACCTGCCGATCTGTCACCTGTGAATCCACCACAGCGGATTGAAAATCCGCTGGCCGCACAGGTTGCAAACCTGTGCTCCGGAGCGCTTCGAGGTCGTTTTTGAGCTGGGGGATTTGTTCGAGCGAGGTGCGGAGGACTTGCAGGTCGCGGGCGTTGCCGCCGGTTTGCGTGAGGCGGCCGACGGTGCGCTCCATGTCGCGGATGGACTTGAGGGTTTCGCGCAGATTGCCGAGGAGGAAGGGCTCGGCGAGGAGGTCGGCGATCATCTGCTGCCTCACGCAAAGGGCGCGAAGATCGCAAAGGGGATGCAGAATCCAGTCGCGGAGTTTGCGCGCACCCATCGGCGTGACGGTGCGGTCGAGCGCACCGAGCAGCGAGGTGTCGCGCCCGCCGCCGCGGGCTTTCACGAGTTCGAGATTCGCCTGCGTGGCCGCGTCGAGCACCATGAACTGCGAAGTCCGATAGACCGCCAGCCGGGTGATGTGGCCGAGCGAGCGGCGCAGCTCGGTTTTCAAATAATGCACGATCGCGCCCGCCGCGCCGATGGCCGCGGGCATGGCGTCGCAGCCGAAGCCGTCGAGCGACTGCACTTTGAAATGCTCGCGCAAAGTGAACTGCGCCTGCTCGGGGAGAAAAGTGTAGCCGTCGCGCGCGACGAGCCCGCGCACTTCGCGGAATTGCGCGGCCTGCTCCTCGGCCACGAGCACCTCGGCGGGTTGGACGCGGGCGAGTTCGTCGGCGAGCGCGGCGTCGTCGTCGAGTTCGGTGACGCGGAAATCGCCGGTGGTGAGATCGACGAAGGCAAACCCGAACCCGCCTTTCACCCCGGCGTAGATCGCGGCGAGGAAGTTATTCCGCTTCGCGTCGAGGAGGTGCAGGTCGGCGACGGTGCCGGGGCTGACGATGTGCGTGACTTCGCGCTGCACGATCTGCCCTTTCACCGGCTCGCCGACTTGGTCGCAAATGGCCACGCGTTTGCCCGCCTTGATGAGGCGCCGTACGTAATTATCCGCCGCGTGATGCGGGATGCCGCACATCGGCACGAGGTTCCGTTTGGTCAGCGCGACATTCAGGATCGCGGACGCCTCCTTCGCATCCTCGAAAAACATCTCGTAGAAATCGCCCAGCCGGAAGAGCAGCAGCGTGTCCGCAGGCAGCGACCGGCGGATGCCCTGGTACTGCTGCATCATCGGGGTCAAAGTCTCGGACATGGGCGGAGGGTAGGAGCGCGGCGCGGGACGTTCAAGCGCGGCGGCGGCGCGGCGAGCGCGACCCAAAAACTGTCATCCAGAGCGAAGCGGAGGCTTTGCGGTGCGCAGTCGAAGGAACTCCACCTTTTCGCGCGCGGAGGCGATGCGGAGTGCAACCCCACTGCCTTCGCCCGAAGCAAAAATCAAAGTTTCTTCGACTGCGTTCCCGTCCGCCGGCGCCCGTGGGGAACTGCGCTCAGGATGACAGTGCTACGGTTGCCGCCAACCAACTTTGGGATGCCGATGTGACAATCGTGTGATAGTTAGGCGGACTTTTCCCCGCAGTCCGCCCCCCCAAAAATCCCCATGTCCAAACTCGCCTCCTGTTTTGTCTGTGCCGTACTGGTTTTGCACGCTGCCGCCGCCCCGGTCATCAATGAGATCATGTTTCACCCGCCCGGCGCTCCGGCGGAAAATGTGGCCGAGGAGTGGGTCGAGATTTTCAACCCAGACGTGACGCCGGCGAATGTCGCGGGTTGGAAGCTCAGCAAGGGCGTCGGCTTTACCATCCCGGCGGCGACGACGATCCCGGCGGGCGGCTACCTTGTGATCGCGGCGAATGTGGGGGCGTTCAATGCGGCGCATCCGGGCTATGCCGGCGCGGTCGTGGGCGGCTGGACGGGGCAGCTCAGCAACAGCGGCGAACAGCTCCAGCTCGACAATGCGGCGGGGGTGAAAATCTGCGATGTGAGCTATGCCGATGCGGGCGACTGGGCGCTGCGCGGGCGCGGGGCGCTGTCGTTTTCGCACAAAGGCTGGGATTGGTTCAGCGAGGCGGCGGGCGGTGGCAAGACGCTCGAATTGCGCAACCGCGCGCTGGGCCTCGGCAGCGGGCAAAACTGGGGCGTGAGCACGGCGGCGGGCGGCACGCCAGGCGCAGTGAACACGCTGGTCAGCACGAACATCGCGCCGCTCATCAAGGACGCCAAGCACCGCCCCGAAATCCCGAGATCGACCGACCCGGTCATCGTCTCCTGCAATCTCGAAGACGAAGTGCCGGGCGCGACGGCGGTGCTGTCCTGGCGGCTCGACGGCGGATCCTTTGCCACCCTGCCGATGACCGACACGGACGGCGACGGCGACGTGGAGGCGACCATTCCCGCGCAGGCAAACCTGGCGGTCATCGAGTGGTTCATCACCGCGGCCGACGGCACGAACCCGCGCACCTGGCCCGCGCCCGCGCGGACGAGCGACATCGGGGTGCTGCCGGAGACCTTTGACCAGGTGACGAATGCGCTGGTGCAGGTGGACAATGCCTACGATCCCAACGCGACTTTCCGCACCGCGGTGGACAACCCCATCTACCGCCTCGTGATGACGGCGGCGGAGCGCACGGAACTCGTGACCCTCGGCACCACCAGCGGGCAGGAGCAGTCCGAGGCGCTGATGAACGGCACCTTCATCTCGCACGACGGCACGGGGGTGAAATTGCGCTACCTCTGCGGCTTGCGGAACCGCGGCCAGGGCTCGGCGCTCGGGCCGCCGAACAACTACCACGTCGCCTTTCGGAGCGATGATCTCTGGAATGGCCGCGCGTCCGTTGCCATCAACTGCCGCTACGGCTACGCGCAGGCGCTCGGCCAGGCGCTCATGGCCCGCGCGGGCCTGGCCACGCAGGACGGGGCGGTGGTGAAAGTGCGGGTCAACGGGGCCGATCTCGCCCAGGCAGGCGCGCTCATGTACGGCCGCTACGTGCGGCTCGAAGGGCGCGGCCGCGACTGGGCGGAGCACCATTACCCGCTCGATGCCGAAGGCAATTTCTACCGGCTCGACGACCATGACACCGGCGGGACGAATCCGCCGGGTGACCTCGGCAGCGGCGAGTTTCGCTACGAAGGCACGGATCTGAATGCCTACAGCGACACCTATATCAAGGAGACCAACAAGGACGAGAACGACTTCAGCGACCTCATCAACCTCGTCAAAGTCGTCAGTGCCCCCGTCACCGGCGGCACCGTGGCGCAGCCGGCCATCGCCGATGCCGCCTACCCGGCGGCGCTCGCGGCCGTGCTCGACATCGACGAGGCGTTCCGCTTTTTCGCCGCCGATGCGCTGCTCGGCAACATGGAGGGCGGCCTGCAAAGCGGGCGCGGCGACGACGCCTCGCTTTACCGCGGCGTGCTCGATCCGCGCTTCCGCTTCGTCCCGCACGATCTCGATACGATCTTTGATATCGGCGACACGCTGAACGGCGCGACGCGCAGCATTTTCAGCTACGACGGCGGCACCGCGCTCGGCACCGGCGTGCTGGGGCTGACGCGGCTCTTCACCCATCCGCAGCTCGTGCCGCGCTACTACGCGGCGGTGCTCGACGGGCTCAACACGTGGTTCAACAGCGCGACGGTAGATCCCTTCGTGGATCAGCTTCTAACCGGCTGGGTGCCCACGACCGACGGCGTGGCGGCGAACCGCAGCATCACCGACATCAAAGCCTACGTCACCGCGCGGCGGGCGAATGTGCTCGCGGCGATCCAGCAAAATTATGCGCTCAGCGTGACCACGGCGGCGGCGAATACGGCGGAGGGTTACAAGCAGACGGTGGACGGCGTGGCGACGTTCAGCGGGACATTCAATGTGGCGAAGACCTACTCGATCACGGTCAACGGCGTGCCGGTCAGCACGATGAACCAGCGCACCAGGGGGGCGCTGACGGCGGGGACGTGGTCGCTCGCGGTGGCGGCGGGCGGCGGCGGGGTCTTGTCGCCGGGGTTGAACAAGGTCGTGGTGAATTTCTGGGACGCGCCCGGCGGCACGGGCAACGTGGTGCAGTCGCTGACGGCGGATGTTTTCTACAACACCGGCGCGGGCACCAGCATCGCCGGGACGCTGAGCGCGGGCTCGCTGCGGCTGACCGCGCCGTCGAGCTACGTGCCGGGCAAGCCCTTCCTCGCGCGGGCCGAGCTGCTCGACGGCGCGGGCAATGTGAACCGTGCGGCGTGGGACACGACGGTCACGCTGAGCGCGAGCGTCGGCGGCATCACCCTGCCAGCCGTGCAGCTCTACAATGGCGAAGGCAGCGCGCTCATCACCGCGGGCGGCAGCGGCGGTGGCGGCACCACGCAGCTCATCATTCCTGGCGGCACGCTGGCGCTGCCCAATGCAAGCGCGCCCGACTGGCGCATGCTCGACACGGGCGCAGAGCCGGCGGCGACTTGGAAAAGCGACCAGGCTTTCGTGGATAGCGCGTGGACGCTCGGCAAGCTCCAGGCCGGCGCGGGCGACGGCGACGAGCGCACGGCGCTGAACAATGTCAGCGGCTCGGCGGTGAACACGCGGCGCGCGTTTTATTTCCGCAAGGTTTTCAACGTCACCGACCCGGCGGCGTTCACGCAATTGCTCATCAAGGCGGTGGTTGATGACGGCGCGGTTTTCTACCTCAACGGCACCGAGGTCTATCGCGACAACATGGCGGCGGGCACGCCCACACTGACCACGCCCGCCTCGACGAACCGCTCGGGTACGGCGGAGACGCAGATTCGCACGTTCGACATTACGGCGTTTCTGAACCTGCTCGTCACCGGCAACAACCTGCTCGCCGCCGAGGTGCATAATTTCAGCGACGCCGCGCCGACCTACAGCGTCGATCTCAGCTTCGACTGCGCACTCGACGGCGTCGCCCCCTCCACCGATCCCGGTGCGTTCACGCTCACCGCGACGGGCGGCGGCTTCACCGCGCAAAAGGCGCTCACCTCGCTCGGCACATCGCCGGCCTACACCGTCGCGACCGGCGCGATCGCGGCGAATACGACGTGGAGCGGTGCGGTTCACGTCACCGGCGACGTCACGGTGAACACCGGCGTCACGCTCACGATCGCCGCGGGCACGAACATTTTCATCGATGGCGACGCCACCGCGGGCAGCACCGCGGGCAAGCGGATCATCGTGAACGGCGCGCTCGTCGCCAACGGCACGCAGGCGAACCCGGTGAACATTTCCGCCTTCCTCGCCACCGACCGCTGGGGCGGGCTGTCCTTTGGCAATGCCGCGCCCAGCACGCTAAACTACACGCTGCTCAGCTACGCCGGCCACACCACCGGTGTTGGCCACACCGGCCGCGGGCCGATGGTGCGCCTCGCCACCACGAACCTCTCGCTGCTCGACAGCGTCCTCGCCGACGGCCCGGCGAAGGCCATCTATTCCAGCGGGACGTGCAACCTCGTCATCCAGCGCTCCATGATTGAGCGCATGATCACCGGCCCGGAGCTCGAGGACGGCATCTCGCTGCTCATCGAAGACAGCGACATCCACCGCATCCTGCCCGACTACCGCGAGAGCAACTCCAACGTGCCGGACGACGAGGACTGCCTCTATGTCCACAACAGCACGGGCCGCAGCGTCATCATCCGCCGCTCGGTCTTCGCGCGCTGCGGCGACGACGTGTTCGACTGCCTCGGCGGGCCCATCACCGTTGAGGATTCGATCCTGCGCGAGGGTTGGGACAAAGGCATGTCGCTGCTCAACAACGACCTCACCATTTCGCGCACGCAGATTGTGAAATGCGACAAGGCCATCGTCCCGAAATCGCAGGCCGCCGACACCCGCACCGTCACCGCCACGAACTGCACCATCATTTCGGAAAACCACGACACCACGCTCGCGCCGTGGGGCTACAGCATCCCGCCCACCAGCCCCGATGCCGACTCGCCGAGCACCGGTTTTTATACGCAAAACAAAGCCGGCCAGAGCAACGCCGGCGCGACCCTCGCGATCAATGCGAAGAACTGCATCGTCATCGCGCAGTCCCCCGTGCTCGTGGATGCGCCGTACAGCGCCGTGAACACCGTCGTGACCTACAGCGACCTCGCGCTTATCGACTACTCCGCCTTTGCGTGGCCGGGCACCGGCAACATCACCGCCAACCCGCTCTTCACCGACGCGGCCAACGGCAACTACCGCCTCACCTCCGCCTCGCCCGCGCGCGACACCGGCGATCCCGCGACCTTCGACCCCGACCTCACCCGCGCCGACATGGGCGCGCTCCCGTACGCGGCCAGCGCCGCGGCGGGCACCATCACCTGGACGGCGGCGGGCGGGCCGTACCACGTCACCGCCAATACCACGGTGCCCGCCGGCCTCACGCTCGTCATCCAGCCGGGCACGCACGTTTATTTCGACCAAAACAAACGCCTCACCGTGAACGGACGCCTGCTCGCGCAAGGCACGGCGGGTCAGCGCATCGTCTTCAGCCATGTGCCGAATACCGTCGCCGCCGGCGACTGCGACCCGATCAAAAACGGCGTGCAGACCGGCCCGGCAAAATGGGGTGGCATCCGCATTGTCGATGCGCTCGCGCAGGAAAGTGTGGTCGCCAACGCGGACTTCATCAACGCGCAGGGCACGTCGCCGGTGGACCTGACCGAGTCCGATCAGGAAAACTGGGGCGGGCTGGGCGCGATCCGCTCGTGGGTGTGGGTGGACGGCTGCACCTGGACCGGCTCGCACCTGCGCTGGTGCTACGGGCGCTGCGCCAAGCTCACCGTCACGCGCTGCACCTTCGGCGACATGTTTGCCGCGGGCGAAGCGCCGCCCGCGGATTTCATCTCCGGCTCGGACAACAAGCAGGAGCCGCTGAAGGTCGAATACAAGTCCACCGACAGCGCGCTCACCGGCAACGCGAACTTCGTCGGCGGCTTCCCCATCGGCGGCTGGTTCCGCGTTTACTTCAATGACTTCTACGGCAACAAGGGCCACAACGATGTCTTCGACGGCGACGGCGGGCGCGTCGGCACGAGCTTCCCGCTCGACTGCCGCTACAACTGGTTCCACGGCCTCACCGGCGACGAGCACATGGATTTGAAAGGCGACGCGCTGATCGCGAACAACATCATCGAGCACGGGACGAAGGATCAGTACACGAGCGACACCGGCTACTCGAACGCCATCAGCACCGACGGCGCGGGCGCGGGCACCACGAACATGGTCGCGCGCAATCTGGTCTTCGACATGGACCACCTCATCAACTGTAAGCTGCAGGTCGCCGCCATCGTCGAGCACAACACCATCGCCAACATGCACGCGGACTTTCACTACTCGGCGGGCTCGCCCTACTTCATCGAGCAGGACGTGAAATGCTCGGTCGTGAACATGCTCGTCTATAACGACGCCGGCGGCGCTCCCCCGCACGGCGACGGCTGCTATCTCGGCTACAACATCATCAGCGGCGTGCCGCGCCTCGTCAGCGACGCCGACACCGTGCAGACCTCGACGAACACGATCAACCACAGCTTCACGACCAAGATCGAGTTCAACCAAAACCTGTGCGACCAGATCACCGATCCGAGCATTGGTTTCAATCACGCCGGCACCATCTTCGCGTCCGCGTTTGGCACCAATCTCGCGGGCGCTCCGCTCTTCGTGAACTCCGCCGCGAAGGACTACACGCCCAAGGCCGAATCGCCCGCGCGCGGCATCGGCCCGGTCGGGCTCGACCTCGGCTGGACCATCCCCGAGTGGGCCTACCTCGCCGGCGGCCCGAGCGGCACGACCAGCGACCCCGCGGCGAATTTCACGGTCGGCGGCCCCGGCCTCATCGCCTTCAAATGGCGGCTCGACGGCGGTGCGTGGAGCGCCCCCGTGACCATCGGCACCGGCGGGGTTTTCGACCGCCTGAACCCGACCGTCCGCACCGGCCCCATCGCGCTCAGCGGCCTCGCCGCCGGCGCGCACACGCTCGAAGTGCTCGGCATGGACTTCGCCGGCAACTGGCAGGACGCTGACCCCGCCAAGACCTACACCGGCCAGGCGCAGTTCACGCCAACTGCGCGGACGTGGACGGTGGATGCAGCTTTCGTCGCCGTGCGCCTCAGCGAAATCCTCGCCGACAGCGCCACGCTTGCCGACACCGTCGAGGTGCAAAACATCAGCGGCGCGGCCGTGAGCCTCGTCGGCTGGAGCCTCACCGACGACCCGCTCGTGCCAAATAAACTCCCGCTCACCGGCAGTCTCGCCGCGGGCGGTTTCGCGACCTTTACCGGCGTCGCGCTCACCCTCGATACGGACGGCGACACCGTCTATCTCTACCAAGGCGCGACCCTGCGCGACGCGGTCACCTTCGGCCAGCAGATCGCCGACAAAACCATCGGCCGCAACGTCACCGGCGCATGGGCGCTATGCGCGCCCACCCTCGGCGCGGCGAACACGCCGGTGGCCGTCGGCGATCCGAGCACCGTGAGAATCAGCGAGTGGCTGGCCAGCGGCGACGTGCTCTACAGCTCGGACTGGATCGAGCTGCAAAACACGAACACCGCGCCCGTCGTGCTCGCCGGCCTGCGCGTCACGGACAACCGTGTCGGCGATGCCAGCGCCTACACCTTTCCCGCGCTCAGCTTCATCGCGGGCGGCGGCTACGTGCGCCTCGTCGCGGATGGCGGCACCGCGCCGGGCCATCTGCCATTCAATCTCGATGCCGAGTATGAAGTCCTCAGCCTGCTCACCGTCGCCGGTGCGCTGCAGGACACCGTGAGCTTTTACCCGCAGACCACCGACTACTCCATGGGCCGCGACGGCGCGGGCGCGCTCACTTTCTACGAGCTGCCCACGCGCGGTTTCCTAAATGGCGTGACCGATCCCGCCTACGCCAATGCGCTCGCGCTGCTCCGCGGCCTGCGCATCACCGAGATCATGTACAATCCGCTCGGCGGCACCGAATATGAGTACGTCGAGCTGCGCAATGTGGGCGCGAGTTCCTTCGATCTGGTCGGCGTGAAATTCGTCAACGGGATCGACTTCACCTTTCCCACGACCGTGCTCGCGCCCGGCCAGAACGTGCTCGTCGTGCGCAATCTCGCGAAGTTCCGCAACCGCTACGGCACCGGCCCGAGCGTCGCGGGCGCCTACATCGGCAGCCTCGACAACAGCGGCGAAAAACTCTCGCTCCAGCTCCCGCCGCCCTTCGACGCCAACGTGCTCACCTTCAGCTACAGCGACACATGGCAGCCGACGACGGACGGCCCCGGCCGCTCGCTCATCGTGGCGAATCCGCTGCTCAAAGCCGCGCTTTGGGGTGACAAAGATACCTGGGCCGCGAGCACCACCAACGGCGGCGATCCGAACGGCGCGGGCGTCCCCCCGCTCGGCTTGTATGCGGACTGGTCGGTGGTCAATGGCGTGCTCACCGCGACTGCTGACGGCGACAAAGACGGCGTGGCCGGGCTCGTGGAATTCGGCCTCGGTATGAACCCCGCAAGCGCCACCGGCGGCGACGGTGCGGCGGGCCTGCCCGGCGTGGCGCTCGGCGGCACGGGGCGCGTGCAACTGCGCTTCCTCGTTCCCACCAATGCCGACGCCACGCAAGTCCACGGCATGCCGGAGCTGACCTACACGGTGCTCGCCTCCGGCGATCTGGTGACGTGGACGCCCATCGCGACGAAGACCTTCCCAACCACTTGGACCGGCTCAGCCACGGCGACCATCGGCACGCCCGCGGGCGGATTCACGCCGGTGACGGTCGAGGACGTGGTCAGCGGAGCCCCGCGCTTCCTGCGCCTGCAAGTGACGTGGACGCCGTAGGCCGGACGGCGCTCAGAGCAGCGCGGTGTCGTCGCGCTTTTCGAGGCGCATGATCTGTTTCTTCACGACCTCGACATTCTTCGTCAGCTCGTAGAGCGCCTTCACGATCTCGGCTTTGGCCGGCTCGTCGGCGAGCGCGGGGAGCAGCGGATGAATGCTGGTCACGCCCGCGGCAAGGGCGTGGCAGGCGGTGCGGATTTCGGCGATGGCGGCGGGGCGGTCCATGCGCGGAGCATGCGTGCGCGAGTCTCGACGCGCAAGCGGGCGGCGTGGCAGTTTGCGCGGATGAAAATCATCGTCACCTGCGGGCCGAGCTACGAACCCATCGACGAAGTGCGTCGCATCACGAATTTTTCCACCGGGCAGATGGGCAGCCGCCTCGCCCGCACGCTGGCCGCCGCCGGGCATGAGGTGGTGTGCTTCAAAGGCGTGGCCGCGACGACCAAGGAATGCGCCGCGCCGGCCAAGGTCGTGACCTTTACCACGAACGACGACCTCGCCACGCAGCTCGAAACGCTCCCGGCGCGCGAGGACGTGGGCGCGGTTTTTCACGCGGCGGCGCTGGCGGACTTCAAGATTTTCTGGGAACGCGACGGGCTGAAGAAAATCTCCAGCCGGGCCGGCGCGGTGACGCTGCAGCTCGTGCCGTCGGGCAAGGTCATCCACGAGCTGCGCGAGCTTTTCCCGCAGGCGAAAATCGTGGGCTGGAAGTACGAGCTGGATGGTTCTCCGGCCGACGTGCAGGCGAAAGCCGCGCAGCAAATCGCGGAGTGCAGCACGAATGCGTGCATCGTGAACGGCATGGCCTACGGGCACGGCTACGGCGTGTGCGAACCGCAGAAGCCGCTCGCGCATATCGCCGACACCACGGCGCTCTGCGCGTGGGCGGTGGGCTGGCTCGGCGGGCGGTAATTTCCGGGTGGAGCACGCGACTCGCGTGCTGTCTACGGCGACTCGCCGCGGACATCGGGGTGCGCTTCCGAAGCGACGATCATTCGCTGACAGCGCAAGCGCACCGTCATGTCTTCGGCGAGTCGCCGAAGACGGCACGCGAGTCGCGTGCTCCACCCGGAATGCGGCGCTACGCGCGCTCGGCGAGGAAGGTGGCGATCTGCTGCGCGAGCTTTGCGCTGATGCCGTCGGTCGCCGCGATCTCCTCCACGCTCGCGCGCCGCAGCCGGGCGACGCTGCCGAACTGTTGCAGGAGGATCTTTTTGCGCGATTCGGAAACGCCGGGACAGTCGTCGAGCAGACTTTCGGCGATGCGGCGTTTCATCAGGAGCTGGTGGTAGCCGTTGGCAAAGCGGTGCGCTTCGTCGCGGATCCGCTGGAGCATTTTGAGAGCGCCGCAGTCGTGCGGGAGGATGAGCGGCTGTGGCCGTCCGGGGCGGTGAATTTCCTCGAACTCTTTCGCGAGGCCGATGATCGGCAGTTCGTGCAGGCCGAGGCGCTGGAGTTCGCGGCAGGCGGAGGAGAGCTGGCCTTTGCCGCCATCGACGATGACGAGGTTGGGGAGAGATGATTGCCGATTGCCGATTGCGGATAGCCGATTGGGACCCGTGAGCCTCAAAGCGGTTTCGGTCACCCTATCCTGTGAATGCTCCGCGGCATAATCGACGTGCGCGTCGAGTTCCGAATCGGCAATCGGCAATCGGCAATCGGCAATCTCGCCGAGCACCCGCGCATACCGCCGCCGCACTACTTCCGCCATGCTCGCAAAGTCATCCTGCCCATCAACCGTGCGGATGCGAAAGCGGCGGTAGAGATGGTTCGCTGGCCGTCCGTCCACGAAGCAGACCATGCTGGCAACGATGTGCGTGGTGCTGATGTTGGAAATGTCGAAGCACTCCATGCGGCGTGGCGGGGCGCCGAGGCCGAGTTCCTCGCCGAGCGCGGCGAGGTCGGCGGTGGGGTCGATGGTGCTGGTGACGCCGAGGCGGTGGCGCTGGTCGCGGTTGAAGCGGGCCATCGGCTTCGTGGTTTTGCGCAGGTCGTCGAGCATGTTGCGCATCTCGGCGGCGCGCTCGAAATCGAGGGCGGTGGCGGCTTTGCGCATTTCGTCTTCGAGGGTCTGGAGAAGTTCCTTCGACTGCCCGA
>JANPHJ010000261.1:0-2269 GCA_031424395.1 Chthoniobacter sp. | reverse complement strand
GAGAGCAGGTCGTGGCTCCAGTCGATGAGCGAGCGGAGGGTCTGCTGGCGCGGCACGGCGTTGCGGCTGCCGGTGGTCAGGAGGTGAAAGCGGTCGTCGAGCCGCTCGACGATCTGCTGGAGCGTGAGCACGCGGATGCGCGCGGCGGCCAGCTCGATGGCGAGGGCGATGCCGTCGAGCCGCCAGCAGATTTGCGCGACGAGATGGACGTTGTCGTTCGAGAGCTGAAAGGCCGGGCGCGCGACGGTGGCGCGCTCGACAAAGAGGCGCACCGCCTCGAACTGCGTGAGGCGCTCGATGGCGTCGGGGCCGGCGACAATTTCGCGCCAATGGCCGGGCAGCGAGAGCGCGGGCACCGGCCACGCCGTTTCCCCCACGATGCCCAGCGGCTCGCGGCTGCTGGCGAGGATGCGCAGCCGCGGGCACGCGCGCAGCAGGGTCTCGGCGAGGCGCGCGCAGGCGGCGACGACGTGCTCGCAGTTGTCGAGCACGAGCAGGAGGCTGCGTGCGCGGAGGAAGTTCGTGAGCGTGGTGGCGAGCGGGCGGTCAGCCTCCTGGCGCAGGTCGAGCGCGGCGGCGACGGTCTCCACGACGAGCGCGGCGTCGGCGATGGTGGCAAACTCGACGAGCCACACGCCGTCGGAAAAAGTGTCGAGCACGTCGGCGGCGACTTGCAGCGAGAGGCGCGTCTTGCCGGTGCCGCCCATGCCGGTGAGCGTGAGCAGGCGGGTGCTGCCGAGCAGGCGTTTGACCTCCGCTATTTCCCGCTCGCGCCCGATGAAACTGCTGAGCTGCTCGGGCAGATTATTGGGCACACTTTCCAGCGAGCGCAGCCCGGCAAAATCCGTCTGCAGACCGGGCGCGATGAGCTGATACAAACTCTCGGGCCGCGCGAGGTCGCGCAGCCGGTGCTCGCCGAGATGGCGGAGCTGCGCGCCGGGCGGGAGGTGGTCGCGGACCAGCTCCTCGGCGGGCAGCGAGAGCAGCACCTGCCCGCCGTGCGCGGCGGCGAGGATGCGCGCCACGCGGTTCAGCGTCTGGCCGAAATAGTCGTTGTCCCGCTGTTCCGCCGCGCCCGTGTGCAGCGCCATGCGCACACGCATCTCGCCGATCTCGCCCCAGTCCGTCGTTCGTAATTCCCGCTGCGCCTGGAGCGCCCCGGCGAGCGCGCTCTGGGCCGTGTCAAAGGCCACGCAAAAGGCGTCGCCGATGGTTTTGAAAACGAACCCGCCGCACGCCTCGAACGTCTGCCGCAGCAGCCGGTCGTGGGTAGCGAGCGCCGTGCGCATCGCCTCCGGGTGCAGCTCCCATTTTTTCGTGCTGCCCTCGATGTCGCTGAAAAGAAAGGTGATGGTGCCGGTCGGCAGGGCGCTCATGGGTGTGGACTGTGTGGCAGGCGCAGGGCGGGGCAAAGGCAAAATGGGGCCCGAGGGTGCGGCGCGCATTTCGCCGCGACATGAATGGTGCAAAGCCCCGCGCGGTGCGGTAGTGAGCAGCGCGTGATGTCCTTTCGCAAAACCCTTTTCGTCAATCCGCCGTCGTGGCAGGGCTTCGATGGCGGGGCGGGCTCGCGGTATCAAGCGAAGCGGGAGATTCGTTCGTTTTGGTATCCGACCTGGCTCGCGCAGCCGGCGGCGCTGATCGAGGGCTCGCGGCTGGTGGATGCGCCGCCGGATGATCTCACGCGCGACGACGTGCTGCGCATCGCGCGCGATTACGAGGTCGTGGTCATCCACACGAGCGCGCCCACTTTACACGGGGACGGGGAGCTGGCCGAAGCGCTGAAATCGCAGAACCGCGATGTGACCGTGGGGCTCGTCGGCGCGCATGCGGCGGTGCTGCCGGACGAGACGCTGGCGGTGAGCGAGGCGGTGGATTTTGCGGGGCGCAAGGAGTTTGACTTTACGTGCCGCGACGTGGCCTTGGGCTTGCCGCTCGCGAGTATCGACGGGCTGTCGTTTCGCGCGGACGGAAAGGTCACGCACAATGCCGAGCGCGCGGTCATCACGGACTTCGATGCGCTGCCGAGCGTGATGGATGTGTATGCGCGCGACCTGACGATCGAGAACTACGCCATCGGCTATCTCAAGCATCCCTACGTCTCGCACTACACCGGGCGTGGCTGTCCGGCGCAGTGTACGTTTTGCCTCTGGCCGCAGACCGTGGGCGGGCACAAGTACCGCGCGAAATCGCCGGAGGCCGTGGCCCGCGAGATGACGCAGGCGCAGCGGCTTTTCCCGCAGGTGAAGGAGTTCTTTTTCGACGACGA
>JANPHJ010000260.1:0-16162 GCA_031424395.1 Chthoniobacter sp. | reverse complement strand
AAATTCTACGGCGCGAATGTGCGCTTTCCCGACAAGCTCGACGAGGTGAAGGCGGACATTCCCGAAGCGGTAAAGGTCGATCCGTGGGGCGACGCGTGGGTCTATAAACCGACCACCGCCAAAACTTTCGCGAAATTTGCCAAGCAACGCTACGACCTCGGCCCGCCGCGCTATCCCGATCTTTCGACGATCAAGGAAGCGCTCGCGGCCGCGCCCTCCGCACGCACTTTCAAAATCACCCCGCGCGATGTCGGCGGCACGCGGACGCTCGAAATCCGCATCAGCGATGGCAAGACCGGCGTGGTGCAGCCGGGCGCGAAGGTCGGCGATGTCTCGCTCGTTTTCATCGGCGACGGCTGGGCGCTGCTGGCGGACACGGAGCGGCTTTTCACCGTGGCGTTTTGAGCCATGCGATCACGGAATTTTTGACGGGATTAACGAGATTACTGGGATTAACAAAAGCGGCGTTTTCCTCCTCCCCCAATCCTGTTCATCCCGTTAATCCCGTCAAAATTTCATGCCCTCGATCACCGACTACCTCACGCCCGAGGCGATGAAAAAACTGGAGCAACTCGCCGTCCGCTCGCGCTACGTGAGCGAGGGCTCAATGAGCGGTGGACACAAGAGCCCGCTCAAGGGCCAAAGCGTGGAGTTTGCCGACCGGCGCGAATACGTGAAGGGTGACAATTTGCGGAGCCTGGACTGGAAAGTCTTCGGGCGCACCGAGCGCTATTACATCCGGCAGTTTGAGGAGGAGACGAGCCTGCGCGTGCATGTGGTCATCGACGGCTCCGGCTCGATGGCCTACGGCTCGCAGGGCCGCATGACGAAATACCAGTACGCGTCGCGCATCGCCGTCGCGCTCGGCTACATCGTCAGCAAACAGCAGGACTCGCTCGGCCTCACCATCTACGACAACGAAGTGCGCGACATGGTGCCCGCGCGCAGCGGCACGCGGCACCTGCGCCTCGTCATCGACCGCCTCGCCGCGCACACGCCGAAGGCCGTCACGAACACCAGCAAGGCGCTCCACGCCCTCGCCGGCATGCTCTCGAAACGCGGCCTCGTCGTGCTGCTGAGCGACTGCTTCGACGACCCCGACGCGATCTTCAACGCCCTTGCACACTTCCGCAAAAAGATGCACGACGTCATCCTGCTCCAGATTCTCGATCCGGTGGAGCTGGAGCTTTCGATCAACAGCGTCGCCGAATTCATCGACCTCGAGACCGGCGAGAAACTCGAACTCGACCCCGTGAGCGCGCGCCACGCCTACAAGCAGGAGCTGCAAAAGGCCATCGACCAGTGCCGCGAAAAATGCGCGGTGCTCAACGTCGATTACCGCCTCGTCTCCACCGGCGACACCTACGAGGATTTCGTCCACCAGTACCTGCTCGAAAGGCGGAGGATGAGTTTGTGAGCGCCTTTGTGGGAATCGCTTTGCTGCTCGCTAGTTCGGGACTGGGAGGTTGGCTCGCGGTCTATTGTGTTATGCGATTGGTCAAATGGCGGAGCCTTAGCGCCGACCGGCGCATGCTAATGATCGTCGAAACGATGGTGGGTTTTTTGATTATGGCACCCGCAATCGTCATCGCGGGCTGCGCAGCGATTGCGCCGAAATTTTAGCACGCCATGTCCTTCCTCACCCCCTGGCTCATCTACGGTCTGTCGCTGCTCGCGGTGCCGATTCTCATTCATCTGTGGCAGCGGAAAAAGGTCATCCAGGTGCCGTTCAGCACGCTTCGGTTTTTGCGGGTCATCGCGGCGAAGACGAGCCGGTCGTCGAAGATCGAGAACCTGTTGCTGCTGCTGCTGCGCTGCCTGATCGTCGCATTCGTCATGCTCGCGGCGGCGCGGCCGGTGGTCTCGACGGAGGCGACGAAACTCTTTGGCGGCAATGTCCCGCGGTCCATCGCGCTGGTCATCGATCAGTCGATGAGCATGGGCTACAAGAGCGGCGACCAGACGCGGCTGGAGCTGGCGAAACGGCAGGCGCAGGCGGTGGTCGACGACCTCAAGCCGGGCGACGAGGTGGCGGTCATCGCGGTGAGCGACCGCGCAAAAATGGTCATCGCCGAACCGACAGTGGATCACGATGTGGCGCGCAAGGCCATCGAAGGCGTGCAGCAGACGGAGGCGCGCACGGACTTCGCCACGGGGCTGCGCGAGGCGCAAAAGGCCGTCGGGAAAAAGGTGCGCGGGATGAAACAGATTTTCCTTTTCACCGATGCGCAGGAGGGCGGCTGGCAGTTCGACAAAAACTCGGTCTTCAATGACGCGTGGCGGCAGACGAATGCGAAGCTCATCGTCGTCCGCACCGACGATCTCGGCCCGGTGAACGCGGGCGTGAGCAAGGTGCGCTTCGACACGCCGTTCGCGGCGGCGGGGCTGATCGCGCGGGGCGCGGCGACGGTCGAGAATCATTCGGCAGCGCCCCTCCGCGATGTGCTTGAAATCAAGGCGGGCGGGGACAAGGTCGCATCGAAGCCGGTGGAAATCGCGCCCGGCAGTTCGGCGGAAGTGCCGCTCGAATTCCAAACGCCCACGCTCTCCGGGCGCTGGCTGCTCGGCACGGCGAACATCGCGGGCGACAATCTTCCCGCCGACGACCGCTATTATTTTTCGCTGCCTGTGTACCAGACGCCGCGCGTGCTCATCGTCGAATCGGGGAGCGGGCCGGAGAAAGCGCGGCCCGGCTTTTATCTGCGCAAGGCGCTCGCCGCCGGTGCGGCGGGAGCGCCGATCAAGACGTGCTCGCCGGGCGAACTCGACGAGCTACCCATCGAGCCGTTCTCGGCCGTCTTCCTCGCGGGCGTGCCGGAGGTGAGCGACCGCACATCGGTGCGGCTCGACCGCTACCTGCAAGCGGGCGGCACGGTCGTCTTCATGCCGAGCGACCAGACGCGCATCGACAATATCGCGAAATTCGAATGGATGCCGGCCAAGCCGACGGCCATCAAAGAGCTGCCCGTGGGCCGGCTCGTGGCGCACGCCATCGAGCCGCAGCATCCGCTTTTCACCAACTCGTGGGACGCCAACACGCCGTTCCCCGCACTCCCGCAGCGCAAGCTGCTCGACTGGAAACTCGGCAACGACGGACGCGTGCTGCTCACGCTCGGCGACAATCTGCCGTTCATCATTTACGGCGACCGCGGCACCGGGCGCGTCATCATCGTGAACGCCTCGCCTGACCGCGCGTGGGGCGACTTCCCGCTGACTTCGGCCTTTCTCCCGCTCGTGCAGCAAATCGGCCGCCTCTCGATCACGCGCACCGGCAAGGACGCGGCCTACGTCGTCGGCGATCAAGTGCCCGCGCCGCTCAGCCTGCCGCGCGACCAGCCGCTCACGATCAAAGTGCCGCACGGCGAGACGCAGCCGATCCAGCCCGGCGCACCGCTGCTGGAGCACGCGGATCAGGCGGGCTTTTACGAGGTCACGTCGGCGACCGAGGGGCTGGTCTATCAGTTCGCGGTAAACGTGGATGGCCGCGAATCGAACCTCACGCCCATCGCCGACGAGGCGCTGACGAAAATCACGGCGCATGAAAACCTCACCGGCACCGATGCGCTACGCATCTGGCTGGCGCAAAGCCGCGGGCTGGTGCCGCTCTGGCCGCTGCTCCTCGTGCTCGCACTGCTCGCGTTTTGCGGTGAGGCGATTTACTCAAACATCCTCGCCAGCAAACGCGCGCAAGGCGACGACGAGCACATCAAGACCGGCCGCCTCAACAAGCGCCGCGCCGGCCAGCCCTTCCGCGAAGCGCCCAACGTCGAGCAGCCGAAGGAGGTCGAGGCGTCGTGAGCAATTTCCTTTTCACGCCCGTTTTCAAATGGCCGCTGCTGGTGCTCGTGGCGCTGATCGTGGTGGGTGCGGTGGGTTGGAGTTTTTGGGCCAAGCTGCGGTCGCCGCGGCAGATGGCAATGCTGGGCGGGTTCCGGTTGCTGGCGCTGCTGGCGCTGGTGGTGATGCTGATCCAGCCGCAGAAGCGGTATGACGAAGTGACGATTCTGCGTCCGCAGATCGCGGTGGTGGTGGATGCGTCGGAGAGCATGACGGACGCGGTGGATGAGGCGCAGCCGCGGCGGGCGGAGCGGGCGAAGGAAATCCTCGCGTCGCCGGTGCTGGAAAAGGCGCGGAAGGATTTCGATGTGCGGATGTTCAGCTTCGACTCGAAGCTGAACGAGCTCGGCGCGGATGCGAAGGAGGTGAAGTTCCAAGGCGGCGTGTCGAATCTCGCGGGGGCGGTGAATTCCGTGCAGGAGCACTTTCGCGGGCAACCGCTGGCGGCGGTGCTGCTGCTGAGCGACGGGCTGGATACGACGGGCGTGGGCAAAATGGCGACGCTGGCGGACGGCGCGCCGGTGTTCACGTTCGAGTTGGAGAAGGAGTTCAAGGCGAAGGAAAAAGGGAAGCGGCTGTCGATCGGGAGCTGCGATTATCCGGCGCGCGTGGTGGTCGGATGGGATCAGGAAATTCGCGCGGGGATTGTGGGTTCGGGGATGAGTGGGCAGACGGTGACGGTGGAGCTGTGGCGCGATGGGAAGAAGGAGAAGGAGGCGACGATTGCTTTCAATGAGGACGAGCAGACGCGGCCGGTGGTCTTCCCGCTTGCGCCGGTGAAGCCGGGGATGATGCAGTTTGAAATCCGCGTGATGGATGCGGCGGCGGACAAGGAGGCGAAGGCGTATCCGTTCGTCGTCGAGGCGCTCGCGCCGGGGAAGCGCATCCTCTACGTGCAGAATTCGCTCGGCTTCGACTTCAAGTTTCTGCGCCGCGCGGTGGTCTCGGATCGCAATCTCCAGCTAAGCGCCTTCGTGCGCTGGGCGGACGGACGGATCGTGAGCATGGGCGAGCGCGGCGCGGCGGGGGAGGCGAAGCTGGATTTCACGCAGGCCGGGCTGGCGAAATTCTCGGTGGTCATGCTCGGCGATCTCGCGCCGGAGGCGCTGACGGCGGACAACTACACCGCGCTGAAAGAATTCGTGAACCGCGGCGGCGGGCTGGTGCTGCTGGGCGGGCCGAATCAGCTCACGTCCGCCGACCTAGCAAAGACGGCCCTCGGCGAGCTGTCGCCGGTAAAACTGCCGGCGGAATACCGCGAGACGCCGACCCCCGTGCGGATCACCGACGCCGGGCTGCGGCATCCCGTTTTCGGCCCGCTCTTTGCCAGCGTGAAAGATTTTCCGCCACTGATGACGGTGAACGTGGGCAAGGGTCTCGGCCCCACCGCGGAGGTGCTCATCGAGGGCAACGCCACCGGCACGACCGTGCCGATCATCGCCGCGCAACGCTTTGGCCAGGGCCGCGTGGTCGTAGTGATGACCGATACCGTCTGGCGTTGGCGGCTGGCGGCGAAATTGTGGGGCGCGGACAAGTCGCCGTACGACACGTTCTGGACGCAGCTCATGGACTGGCTCATCCCGAAGGAGCAGGACAAAACGGGCACGAACAAGATCGAGCTTTTCACCGAGCGCGCGAACTATCTGCTCGGCGAGCACCCCGAACTGCGCGCCATCGTCCGCATGGTCGATCCGAACGCGAAGCCGCCCGCGTCGCTCCCAGTGGATTTGAAAACGCCGGACGAGAAGGTTTTCAAATACACCCTCAAGGCGGCGAAGCTCCCCGGTCCCGGCGGCGGGCAGATTGACGGCTATCGCGCAGAGATCGAGCCGAACGTGCCTGGCGTGTTCGCCGCCACGAGCGAGGCCACGGTCGGCGGCACGAAGATCGAAGGCGAGACGCGCTTCGTCGTGGCGAAGCCGATCACCGAGCTGACGGGCAAGTCCATCGACCGCGATTTTCTGAAACACATCGCCGAGCAGACGCGGGGAAAATATTACGCGCTCGAAGAGGCGGGCGCGTGGCTCGGCAACATCCACGCACAGCAGCAGCAATTCTCTCGCATGCAGCTCTCCGACCTTTGGAACAATCCCGTCGTGCTCCTCCTGCTCGTCGCCGCGCTGGCCGGCGACTGGCTGCTGCGGAAGATGTGGAATCTGCCGTAGCGCGGCGGATACCATTGAGCGCGTATGACTGAACCGATCACCGTCCGCTGCCCCGCGTGCAGCGAGGAATTTCCCTTGAATGAAGCCGTGCTCGGCAGCGTGCGCGACGGTTTGGAAAAGGAATTGCGGGCCGATGTGGAGCGGCGGGAGAAGACGGTCGCGGAAAAGCTCAAGGCGCTCGGCGAGGAGCGGAGCGCGCTGGAGCGAAAGACGGCGGAGCAGCAGGAGCAGGTCGAGGCGCAGGTGAAACAGCAGCTCGCGCGGTCGACAGGGGAGATCAAAGCCAAGGCCGCGCAGCAGGCGACCGAGGCGCAGGAAATGGCGATGAAAGAACTGCGCGCGGAGATCGCGGACAAAGCGGGCGCTTTGCGCAAGGCGCAGGAGCAGGAACTCGAACTGCGCCGCGAGAAGCGCCAGCTCGAAGAGGCCAAGGAGGCGCTGAAACTGGAAGTGCAGCGGACGCTCGATGAGGAGCGGGGGAAGCTGAAGGCGCAGTTGCGCGCGGCGTCGGATGAGGAGAACCGGCTGAAGATTGCGGAGAAGGAAAAGGTGATTACGGACCTCATGCTCAAGCTCGACGAAGCGCAGCGGAAGGCGGCGCAGGGTTCGCAGCAGACGCAGGGCGAGGTGCTGGAACTCGATTTCGAGCAGCAGCTTCGGCAGACGTTTCCCATCGATGCCATCAACGAAATCTCGAAAGGCGTGCGCGGTGCGGATGTCCTCCAAGAAGTCCGCAGCAACCTCGGGCGTCCGTGCGGCCTGATCCTTTACGAACTCAAGCGCACGCAAAACTGGAGCGATGGCTGGGTGGCCAAGCTGAAAGAAGACATGCGCAACGCGAAGGCGGAGATCGGCGTGATCGTGACGGAGGTGTTGCCGAAAGGCGTCGCGCACTTCGGCCAGCAGGAGGGCGTCTTCGTGTGCGACCTCGCCTCCGCCATCCCGCTCGCGCACACCCTGCGGCGCATGGTGCAGGAACTGGCCATCGCCCGCGGGCACCAGGAGGGCGCTCAGGAAAAGATGCAGCTCCTCTACACCTACCTGACCGGCGTGGAATTCCGCCAGCGCGTCAGCGCGGTCATCGAGGCTTTTACCATGATGCGCGTGGATTTGGAAAAGGAACGGCGCGGCATGACGCGGGCGTGGGCGAAGCGCGAGAAGCACATCAACGCCGTCGTGGAAAACATGGCCGGCATGATCGGCGACGTGCAGGGCATCTCTGGCAACGCCTTGCTGGACATCCCGGCGCTCGAACTGGAGGCGGACGAAGACGCGGACGAGGAAACGGTCGCGCTGTGAAGTTCCATTAGGTGCTTCATGCGGCGTGGAGGTGGAAGGGCGGCGTTGTGAGCGCAACACCAGACAAGCACCACCGCCGCAAGGCCACACTCATAGCGCTGCGTCGAGCCGAGATGATCGACCATACTCTCCCGTTCGGGCCACCCGTGGCGACGGTCGCGGCGCGCTTAGGAGGTCTCCAAGCGTACCGCCTTCAAGTAGCTCGCGCACTTTCGCGCCAAGGGGCTTGCTGGCTTTCAGGATCGCTCGTCGCAACCTAAAGCACCCTTTCCTCAAAGCACCTTTCACCCGGCCCTCTACCCCCCAATGATTAAGCGAAAAGCCGCGCGCTTCATCCAAACCTACCTCCGAACGGGCCTGCGCTCACGGCTACGTCCATCTCCAGACTACGCCAACCGCTTGAGCCTCCCAATTTAGAGCCACGCCGGCTGCATTTCCCGATTGCGCGGGCACGGGGGTTGCGGATAGGTGCGCGGAGTCTTGCGCCGCCGGGCGCGTGGCCCATTTCCCAAAGCCGCTTTTTTTCCTAAACCCCGCCGATGTCCACCGACGCCCCCGATTCCCTTCAGCTCGCCTTTTTCGGCGGAGCCGCCGTGGTGGTGCTGTTGAAGGCGTGGCACGGCTGGCGGGTGGGCATCGTGCGGCAGGTGCTCGGCGTGGTCGCGCTGCTGGTGGCGTATCTGGTGGGCTACTTTGGCGGCGGGGTGGTTGGGCCGGTGTTGCACCGCGTGTCCGACCTGCCGGAAAATGTGCTGGCCGTCGCCGGCGCGGTCGTCACCGGATTTGTGATGTACTGCGCCATCACGCTGGTGGGTTCGATCGTTTTCAAAAAGACCTCGCAACAGAGCGTGGGGCTCGTGCGGCTGGGCTACGGGCTTTCGGGCGCATGCGTGGGGGCGGTGTATGGGCTCTTCGTGGTGTGGATCGCCATCCTCGCCGTGCGCCTGCTCGGCAGCGTGGCCGAGACGCAGATCGCGGTCGCCAAAAACCCGCACCTTTCCCTTGGCAAACCCACGCCCACGCCCACGCCGCGCGGCGCGCCGCCGAGCGCCGTGGTGCGCGGCCTCGCGCAGATGAAGCACTCGCTCGAAAGCGGCACCGCCGGCGCGATGGTGCAGCAGGTCGATCCCATCCCGGGCACCCTCTACGGCATCCTGCACAAGCTCGGCGTCATGGTTTCCGACGAAAAAAGTGTGAACCGCTTCCTGGCCTTTCCCGGCGTGCAACCGCTCCTCGCGCACCCGAAAGTCGCCGCGCTTCAGGGCGACGCCGAGATCACGCGCGACATCATCAACCGCAACTATCTCGCCCTCATCCGCAACCCCCGCATCGTCGCCGCTGCGAATGACGCGGAGATCGGCGAGCTAATGCGCAAGTTCGAGTTTGAAAAGGCGCTGGACTACGCCATCCACCCGCCGGAGCCGAGGGGCAAAAAGAGCGAGTAGTGATCGGTAAAAGGTGCAAGGTGATTGGGATTGCGGCTGGCGGCGTGTTCACCAATCACTATTCACCAATTACCAATCAACTTTCCCATGCCCCTCATCCCCACCATCGGCCTCGAAGTCCACGTCCAGCTCAAGACGCGCAGCAAGATGTTTTGCGCCTGCCCCGTGGAGTACGGCGCGGGGGCAAACGCGCACACTTGCCCGGTCTGTCTCGGCTACCCCGGCGCGCTGCCGGTGATGAATGAGGAGGCGCTGAAAATGAGCGCGCTCACCGCCCTCATGCTCGGCTGCGCGGTGCCGGACGTGTGCAAGTTTGACCGTAAAAATTACTTCTACCCAGACATGCCGAAGAACTACCAGATCACCCAGTTCGACGCGCCCATCTGCGTGGGCGGCGAGGTGCCGCTGCACGATTTCGCGTATCCGAAAGACGCGCAGAAAAGCATCGTGCATCCGGGCAAAAAAGTGCGGCTCACGCGCATCCATCTTGAGGAGGATGTGGCGAAATCGCAGCACTTCGAGACGAGCACGGGCATCGACTTCAACCGCGCCGGCACGCCGCTCATGGAGATCGTCAGCGAGCCGGAGATCGAGTCGCCGGAGGAGGCCTTCGCCTACCTCACCGCGCTCCAGCAGATCCTCGTCTATGGCGGCGTGAGCGACGCCGACATGGAAAAAGGCCAGATGCGCTGCGACTGCAATGTTAGCGTCCGCCCCGAGGGCCAAGCCGAGCTGGGCGTGAAAATCGAAATCAAAAACATGAACTCGATCAGCGGCGTGCGCCGCGCGCTGGCTTATGAGATCGAGCGGCAAACGGCGGCCGTCGGGCGCGGCGAGACGCTCATCCAGTCCACACGCCGCTGGGACGACGACGCGGGCCAGACCTCGCAGATGCGGGTGAAGGAATCCTCCCACGACTACCGCTACTTCCCCGACCCCGACCTGCTGCCGGTGAACACCACCGTCTTCATGGACGAAGTCCGCGCCCGCCGCCCAGAGCTGCCCGGCGAAAAGCGCGAGCGCATCGAGCGCGATTTCGGCGTGACCGCCTACGACGCCAGCGTGCTTGCCAGCGATCAGGCGCTCGCGACTTATTTCGACGCCGCCGCGCGAGGTGCGGCCAAGCCGAAGAACGTCGCGAACTGGATCATCAACGACCTGCTCAGCGCGCTCGCCGCCGCGGAGAAATCCATCGCGGATGCACCGATGCCGCCCGCCGAACTGCGCGCCCTCACGGACCTGATCGAGGCGCAAACCATCAGCGGCTCGCAGGGCAAAACGGTCTTCGCCGAGATGTTTGCCACCGGGCACAGCGCCGCGCAGATCGTCGCGGAAAAAGGGCTCGCCCAAATGAGCGACAGCGGCGCGCTGGAGGCGCTTTGTGACCAGGCCATCGCCGCCAGCGCCCGGGCCGTGGCCGAATACAAAGCTGGCAAAATGCAGGCGATCAATTCTATCAAGGGGCAGGTGATGAAGCTCTCGCAGGGCAAAGCAAACCCCGTCGTGGTCAGCGAAATCCTTGCGCGCAAACTCACCGAATAACCACCGCCATGAAAACCCCGCTCCTCGCTTTTACCCTCTGCCTCAGCCTCATCACCGCCGATGCCGCGACGCGCAAAGGCCGCCGCCCGGGTGCCAGCACTCTGCCGCCGAAGTCAAAGATGATCGTCATGCCCCCGCTCCCGCCCATCCCGCAAGTCGCGGACCGGCCCATCGGCGAACTCATCACCACCGACCTCGGCGGACGCGACCTCCAGTTTCTCACCACCGCCGTCGAGAACGGCCTCATGGTCGCCGCCTTCGGAAACCTCGCGAAAACCCGCGCCGAATCCGGCGCGATCAAGGACGTGGGCTCCGCGCTCGCCAATACCCAGGCCGATGAAAACAAGCAGCTTATCCGTCTGGCCGCGCTCAAAGGCGTCACCCTTTCCACCGCGCCGCCCGCCGTGGAGGCCAAGCTGAGCGAGGAGCTCGACAAACTCACCGGCTCGGCTTTCGACAAAGCGTGCATGGACCGGATCATCGTCATCAGCAAAGAGGCCGTCGCCGGCTACGAAGGTGCCGCCGAGTCCAAGGACGCCGACATCAAAAGCTTCTCCGAGCAGATGCTCCCGATCTCGAAGGAAAAGCTGCGCCTTGCGGAAAAGATGACCGGTGCCGGCATGAAGGCCGCGAAAACCCTCTTCCGCACGGGCGCGAAACCGCCCGCGGCCACACCGGCGCCCGCACCCGTGGGCTCGGCCCCGGCCCCCCTCCCGCCGCCGCCCTCCACCCCGCCCACACCCGGCCGTTGAGGGCATGGGCAAAATTCGGCGCGGCGGGTTATGTGTTCGTTTGGTGGGTTGGCGACCACTCGCCCCGTCATGTCCATGTATTCGACAGCCGCGGCAGGATCCTCGGGCGCGTGGCCCTCGGCTCATGGAAACCGTTCGACGACTGGGAACCATCGCGCAAGGTAGTGCAAATCATCCAGCAGCTCCTAAGCGAAGGCCGCCTATGAAAACTCTCAACCCGCTCAAAGTCCCTTTTGGCAAAGGAAAATTCTCCCGCCTCCGCAACGCCCGCTACCTGCAATGGGAAAATGCCTTCGAGGTGGGTTTCGAAGACGGCCTCTCCTTCTCGAACCGCACAAAACCATCCGCACGGCCAACCGCATCGCCGCCGCCGCCATCGTGTGCTCCGTGGAAATCGAAGATGAACTCCGCTCCGGCTTCTTCGTTCACTACGACAACGGCCAGACCGCCGAAGTCTCCTGGGCCTTCATCCGCGAACTGCCCCCCAAAAGCCGCAGAGTCCGCTAATCATGCTTTAGGCCAGGCCCGTCAGCGTGCCCGTGGCGTCCTGAAATTTGGCGGTTTCGACGCCCATTTTTTGCACGAGCGTGAGGAGCACGTTGGCGAGGGGCGGGTGGCTGTTGGGGTCGTGCGCAAGGTGCTGACCGTGTTTGAGGCCGAGCTTGGTGCCGCCGGCGACGAGGGTGGGGAGGTTCTTGGGTGAGTGTTCGCCGCCGAGGCCGGAGTTCATGCCGCTGCCGTAGAGGACCATGGTGCTTTCGAGCATGTGCCCGCCGGCTTCCTCGGTGGATTTCAGAAAGCTGAGGAACCGCGCGAGCCGCGAAACGTGGAACTGGTCGATCTTGGCGAGGCGGTCGAGCATCCCTTTGTCGCCGCCGTGATGCGAAAGCTCGTGGTGGTTTTCGCCGCCGCCGCCGAAGCCGCCGGCCTCGCGCGACCACTCGAAGGCGATGACCCGCGTGGTGTCGGTGACAAAGGCGAGGTAGCTCAGCTCCAGCATGACATCGAGCCACATGGGGCGGTCGTGGCCGTCCTGCGGCTTGCTGCCGAGTTGGAGGTCGGTGGAGGCGACCTGCGGCTTCGGCACATCGACCCACGAGACCAGCCGCTGCACGCGCTCCTCGGTCTGGCGCACGCTGCCGAGATACTCGGCGAGCTTTTGCTGGTCGGGCTTGCCGAGTTTTTGGTGCAGGGCTTTGGCGTCGTCGAGGACGCTGTCGAGGATGCTTTTTTTCTCGGCGTAGCGGCGCAGCGTCGCGTCGCGGTCGACGGTGTTTTCGGGGACGAAAAGGCGCTCGAACAAACGCTGCGGCGAGTTTTCCGCGGGCAGCGGGGTGCCGCCGCGGTCGAAGCTCAGGGTGTGCGAATGGCCCGCCGATCCTGTGCCGGAGCTGTCGGCGAGCTGGAGTGAGGGGAAGCGGGACTGTTTGCCCTGGACCTCGGCGGCGAGCTGGTCGGCGGAAACGCTGTTGGTGTAATCCGCGCCCGGCACGCTTTTCAAATCCGCGCCGGTGAGCCAGGTGTCCGCGCCGCTGTGCCCGCCCTGCGAGTGCGGATGGCCGAGTCCGCTGAGGATGGAAAAGTCGGCGCGCAAATCTTTCAACGGCTCCAGCGTGGGCGGGAGCGTGTAGCCGGGGCCCTGGTCTTTGGGCAGCCACTCGATGATGTTTTTGCCATTCGGCACGTAGCAGCAGATGAGGCGCGGCTGGCGCGCGAGCGACTTGGCAAGCGGCTTGAATGTGGACGGCTGCCCGTAGCTCGCGCGCGGCAGCATGGCCTCCAGCAAAGGCAGCGTGACGAGCGCGCCGAGCCCGCGCAGGGCGTGGCGGCGGGAGAGCGGCTGGCGGAGGAGGGGGATCATTTGGTGCGGAAGGCGGGCGAGGCGACGACGCAGGTAATGAGTGCGCGGAGCGTGTAATTGTTGGCTTTCATGTAAGCGGCGGTGGCCTTGGTCGCGGGCTGGTCGGCGATGCCGAGTTCGCGGCCGAGCGCGTAGGTGAAGACGCGGCCGGCCAGCGCGTTGAGAAACAGGTCCTCGTTTTTCAAGAGCGCAGCTTGCAGCCCTTCGACGCCGTTGCATTCCGTGCCGTCGGGGAGCTTCGAGCTGGCGTCGATTTTCGGGTCGTTTTTCTCGATGCGGCCCTTGTAGCCAAAGCCTTCCTGCTCGCGCCATTCGCCGGCGGCGTTGAAGTTTTCCAGCGCGAAGCCGAGCGGATCAATCTTGTCGTGGCAGCGCGCGCACTGCGGCAGTTCGCGATGGATTTGCAGCCGCTGGCGCACGGTCGCCTTGTCGAGGCCGGGCACTTTGGGCGCAATGTCGCCGGCATTGGCCACGGGCAGGCCGGGGTCGGTGCCGAGCAGCGTTTTCATCACCCACACGCCGCGCTTCACCGGCGAGGTGCGCGTGCCGTTTGACGTGATGGTGAGCACGCTGCCCTGTGTGGCCACGCCGCCGCGTCGCACGCCGGGCGGCACTTTGACCGCGCGGAACTGGTCGCCCTTCACGCCGTCGATGCCGTAGAAGCGCGCGAGCCGTTCGTTGACCGTCACGAAGTCGCTCTTGATAAAGTTCAGCACGCTCAGATTGCGCCGCAGGATTTCCGCGAAAAAGGCTTGAGACTCCGCAACAATGCTCGTCTCGAAATGCCGGTCGTACTGCGGATAAAGGTCGGGCGCGGGCGGGTTCGCGCCGACTTCGCGGAGGCCGAGCCACTGGCCGGCGAAGTTGCGCACGAAGGCGTCGCTGCGCGGGTCGGCGAGCAGGCGGCCGGCTTGCGCGAGGAGCGTCTCGGACTTGCGCAGCGCGCCGGTGTCGGCGAGGCGGGAGAGTTCGGCGTCGGGCGTGGTGCTCCACAGGAAATAGGAAAGCCGCGCGGCGAGTTCGTGGTCGTTGAGCGGGCGCGGGCCTTTGCTGCCGGGCGGACCGGCGGGTTCGCTGAGGTAGAGGAAATGGGGCGACGCCAGCGCGGCGATGAGCGGCACTTTGATGGCTTCGTTGAACGACGGCTTCTCGCTCTTCGCGCGGTCGTAGAGCGCGAGCTTGGCGTCCACTTCCGCCGCGTCTACGGGCCGTCGCCACGCGCGGCGCATGAAACTCGCGAGCACTTCGCGGGCGTAGGCACGCTCGTCTTTCGCCCGCGTGGGCGATTCGGGCAGCAGGCGTGTGTGCGTGGTGGGCGGCCACGCGTCGTAGATGGGGCCTTCGATTTCAAACCAGTCGAGATGCGCCTCAGGCCGTGCGAATCCGTCTTTGCCCTGGATCCAGAAATTCTCCAGCACGCTCGGGATGCCGTAGGCGTATTCGAGCGTGAGCCCGGCCTTCTGCTTCGTGAAGCGCGTGCGGAATTCGTAGGTCTTCGGCGCGGCCAGCGGCGCATCCACGTCGAACTCCGCGAGCACGCGAGGCTGCCCGGCCAGCTCCTGCGTGAGCTTCAGCCGCGGTGCGCCGTAGTCGTAGATGTGGTCGGTTTTAAAATGCGCGAGGTCTTTCTCGAACTGCGGGCCGGTCCATTTGTCGTCCGGCTTTTTAGCGAGCTGCTCGTCGCGCCGCGCGGCCAGGATTTTCTCCGCCGACTGCACCACCTCCTCGCGCCCCGGCACCCGCCCCGCCGCGCGCACGCGGATGATATATTCGCCCTCCACCGGCACGGCGAAATCGCGCGCGTTCGCACTGCGGTCCCACGACGCGTGGTGCATCACGGTCACGCCCTCGCGTTTCTCGTTCTTCCCGCCGTGGACGATGGGATTCTGCTTGTCCGGCAGCCGCGCGCGATGGTCGTCGCCGCTGCCTTCCTCCGGCTCAAAACGCCACTTGATCGCCGCCGGCCGCTCGCCCTCCACCAGCGCGCGATCGAGGATGCGCCGCGCCGCATCCACGTACAGCTCCATGTGCATCGGCGACATCGTGAGCGCCTTGCCGTTGTTGTCGAAGCCGCCCGCCGCCGGGTCTGCCGGAAAGCCCGCGACATCGAAATCCACGCCCGTCAGGTCGCGGATGGTGTTGCGGTATTCGTCGCGATTCAGCCGCCGCAGCACCACCGTCCCATCGCGCCGCACCAGCTCTGCGCGCACGAGTTGCGCGGTCATCCAGTCCACCGCCGCCGCGACCTGCGCTGGGTCCGGCTGCTTTTCCTTTTCCGGCGGCATTTCGTGGCTGTTCAGCACATTGACCACCCCGCCCCACTTCTCCTTCGCCAGCACATCCAGGAAGTCCTGCGGCAAGCCCGTGTCCACGCGAAAATCCCCCTTCTGTTTTTCCGGCCCGTGACATTTCAGGCAGTGGTCTTTGAAAAGCGGCACCACCTTTTGCGCAAAGCCCGCCGGATCAAAAATCAGGGTTGGCTGCTGCGCGCACGCGAGGGCGCACGACAGCAAAAGCGGGAGGATAAAAGGACGCGGCATAAAATTGCCGCGCACCGTAACTGCCCCCCGATGCTGCGCCAGCCGGATTTACAGCCGGTGAAATAAGCCTGGCATGTGGCGGTAGGGCAACCCGTTTGGCTTCCCGCGACCTTCGCCGAAGATGGGGGAAGCTGCAGCTTCATTACAGTCGCCGCACGTTTTTTAACCAGACGGCAGGCGCGGGGGGCGGGTTTTTGCCAAGCCGATAAAATGGTACACGGGTAAAGTTGCGAAATACGTAAATACCCCTTTCAATGCCTCAATATTGGCTTTATCAGGCGTGGCTACATAGCGCCGGGACATGGTGTTTCCATGTCCAAGCCCCCCGATTTCCCCCCCACCACCACCGCTCATTCGAATTTCATGAATCCAAACTCCCGCCGCCCCATTCGCCGCATCCTCGCCGGCAGCATCGCAGCCCTTGCAGCCTTCTCAGCGCACCCGGTCAAGGCCGACAACAACTGGGACGGCGGCGGGGGCGGCTTGTTTAACTGGACCGACAGTGTCAACTGGGGGCTCGATACCGCGCCCAGCTACGGTACATTGAATTTCTCCGGCTCCACCGGCACCACGAACATCTTGGATGCCAACTTTTCCATGAATCAGATTCAGTGGAACGGCACGAGCGCGTGGACGCTGAACAGTTCCGGCGGATCGATTCTGAGCCTCTTCGACAACGGGGGCACCCAAGCGAAGATCGAGTGCCTCGGCAGCGGCGGCG
>JANPHJ010000259.1:0-1714 GCA_031424395.1 Chthoniobacter sp. | reverse complement strand
CGGATTTTTTTGAAAAGAAGATCCGCCCGCTGCTCGAACAACGGTGCTTGGAGTGCCACAGCCCGGAGAAAAAAGTGAAGGGCGGGCTGCGGCTTGATTCGCGCGAGGGCTGGCAGACGGGCGGCGACAGCGGGCCGGCCATCGTGCCGGGGAAGCCGCAGGAGAGTCTGCTGATCACGGCGGTCGCATATCACGACAAGGATCTGAAAATGCCGCCGAAGAAAAAACTAAGCGCCGACGAAATCGCGGCGCTGGAGCAGTGGGTGAAGGCGGGCGCGCAGGACCCGCGCACCGCGGTGGCGACGGGCGCAAAAAAACAACGCGGCCTCAGCATCGAGGATGGGAAAAAATTCTGGTCATACATCGCGCCAAAAAAATCCGCGCCGCCCGAGGTGAAGGACGCCGCGTGGCCGCGCGGTGCGATTGACCGGTTCATCCTCGCGAAGATCGAGGAAAAGGGCGGTCGGCCTGTCGCGGATGCGACGCCGGAGGTGCTTGTGCGCCGGCTTTACTACACGCTCGTCGGACTGCCGCCGACGCCGGAGGAGGTGGATGCGTTTGTGCGCGAATACCAGTCACCAGTCACCAGTCACCAGTCACTTGCCGCGACAGTGGATCGCCTGCTCGCGAGCCCGCACTTCGGCGAGACGTGGGCGCGGCACTGGCTGGATGTCGCGCGCTTTGCGGAGTCGAGCGGCGGCGGGCGCACGCTGCTGTTTAAGGACGCGTGGCGGTATCGCGATTACGTCATCGAGGCATTCAACAGCGGCGAGCCGTATGATCATTTTCTCCGCGAACAAATCGCGGGCGACCTGCTGCCCTCCGCGACGCCGAAAGATCACCAGCGGCAGCTCACGGCCACGGCATTTCTCGCGCTTGGGCCGACGAATTACGAGGAGCAGAACAAGCAGCAGCTTCGCTTCGATGTCATTGACGAGCAGCTCGACACGCTCGGCCGCGCGGTGCTCGGGCAGACGGTCGGCTGCGCGCGGTGCCACGATCACAAATTCGATCCGATCCCGCAGCGCGATTATTACGCGCTCGCGGGCATCCTCGCCTCGACGCGCACGCTGGAAAATTACACGGACAATGTCGCGCGCTGGATCAGCGCGCCGCTGAAACTCGAAGGCGCGGAGGAGGAAAAACTCGCGGCGCACGAGGCGAAGCTCGCGACGCTCAAACAGGATCTCGACGCGACGAAGAAGGATCTCGCGAAGATGAAATCCGTCGCGACGAAATCGAACGCGACGCCGGGCAGCAGCATCGCGGGGGCGGACTTTGCGGGGATCGTCGTGGACGATGCGGATGCGAAGCCGATCGGGTCGTGGAAAATTTCCAAGTTCTCGGCGGGCTTCATCGGCGAGGGCTACCGGACGGACGACAATGTGGACAAGGGCACGAAGACGATCACTTTCACGCCGAAGCTGCCGAAGTCGGGGCGCTACGAGGTGCGCTTCGCGTACGTGCCGCTCGCGAACCGCGCGAAGAAAGTGCCGATCCACATTTTCCACGCGGACGGGGAGGAGAAAGTTTTCGTGGACGAGACGAAGGAGCCGACGATGGACGGGCACTTTGTTTCGCTGGGGAAATTTCGTTTCGAGCAGGACGGCGCGGGCTACGTGCTCGTGTCGAACGAGGGCACGAAGAGCTTCGTGATCGCGGATGCGGTCCAGTTTTTGTCCGAGGAAGATCTGGCGCTGCTCGACGCCGCCGC
>JANPHJ010000258.1:0-5130 GCA_031424395.1 Chthoniobacter sp. | reverse complement strand
GACGTCGGTGTCGCCGCGGGCGGCGCGATACAAATCTGCGCTCGGTTCGGCGTGCAGCGGCGCGTTGATTTCCGCCCAACTCGAAAAAACCGCGCCTCCGCCCAAGCAGACGACGACGCCGCGAGAGAAAAATGCAATGTGGCTGCGACGCTAAGAAAAGATTGGCGGTTCATCGGGTTTCATTTTTGCGCATTGAGGAAATGGCGGAGGCGGACGAGCTGCGCGTGGCTGTCGGCGGGGATGAGGCCGCGCTGGAGATCAATGGGGACGTTGATCGTGACTGCGCCGCGGACGGAATTTACGGCTTCCACGAAGCCGAACAGCTCGGCGTCGGAGTAGCGGCACATGCGCGCGGGGATCGCGGGGTTGAAGGTCAGGTTGATCGGCAGCAGCGCGTGCCACTGGGCATTGCCGATGAACTGGCCGTCGGGCAGGTAGTAGTGCGGGGTGTGGCCGGGCTTTTGCATGACGCCGTCGGGCGTGAGCGTGTAGGTGCCGCCGGGCGGGAGGAAGTCGCGGCGGATGCGGCCACCGTCGAGGACGTGGATTTCGCCTGCGTGGTAATCCGCCAAGGGGCAGCGCGGCATGAGGTCGCCGCCGGTGCAAAACTCCGCACCGCTGAAAGCCAAGGCGGCATCAGGGTTTCCAGCCCGGCAGGCGGCGATCCAGTCCTGCCACTCGGCGTCGGGCAACGGGCCGCACGCATCGAACCACCAGCCGTCGCACAGCCGCCCGAACTTTTCCGAATACGCGCGCACGAACTCGCGGTAGCGCGGCGTGTAGGGCTCCGCCGCACCCATAAAGCTGCGCATCCTGCCGTCGTTGTCGGAGGGCAAATAGAGGATCACGCGCTTACCCACCGCGTGCCGCCGTTGCGCGATTTCCAGCGCGAGGTCGCGGCGCGGGACGATCATCGTGGCCTTGGGCGGGAGCTTCGGATTCGCGCTGTTGAGCACGCCGTTCACCTGCGTGAGCGTGAAGATGAGCCAGTCCGCGCCCGCGTCGTCGAGCTGCTGCAAAAAGCCATCGAGGTCGAACGCATCCACCGCGCGATCCACGGATGCCTGCTGTTCCGCCCGCGTCGCGCCCACGGGCTCCGGCAGGTAATGCACCATGACGCCGATGCGCCCCGCGGCCATCCACACGGCGCGGTTCGGTGTGCCATCGGGCCGCTGCTGCGCGATGGGCGGCGGCTCGGCGTGCGCGAGGGCGGCGAGGAGAAAGGTGAGCGTGAGTAGTTTGGAAATCATCTGTGAAAAATGAGCGGCGCTGGCTATTTGGCGGCTCCTGCTTTGGCAAGGCGCACCAGCAGACCGCCGCCGCCGGGCAGCTTCAGTTCCGCACGCTCGCCGCCGAGCGCGGCCCACGCGCCGGTCGTCGCATCGAAGACCTCCAGCGGCGCGTTCGCCTGCACGGTGACGGCGCGCTCTTTGCGGTAGTCGAGATTCACCACGAGCGCGTGCGTGGCCTCGACGGCGGATTTTCCGGCGGAGCCGAAAAGGCCCGTCAGCACGCCCTCGACACGCACGCCGGGGACATATGCCATTTCCGCCACCGGCGGATCGAGCCGGATGGCGGCATCGGCGGGCCAGGGCGCAGTGCCGCGCGGCATCATGCCCGCGTGAAATGCGCCGAGCGAAACGAGCGGCTGCACCTGCGCCGCGATGGCGGTGAACTCGCGGTTCAACTTGCTCAGCGCAGCGTAGAGCGGCGTCTGCGTGCCATCGGCCAGCGCGATGCCGCCCTCGTGCGCCGGGAAGCAATAGACGTAATACGAAATGGCCTGCCCACCGTAGGCCAGCGTGGTGTAAACGAGGAAGCGCATCTCCTCGCCGTCCGGCACGCGCGGCGTGTGCGGCGTGGCCTGGTCGCCGAGCACCCAGTTGCTCGCCTGCACGATGTTCATGAACGGCACACCCGAAGCCACCGCCTGCGCGCGCACCATTCCGAGATTCAGGAAATACTGATCGTTATCCACCGTCCGCATGAAGTGGTAGTGGTCGTAACTCAGCAGCGCGGGCTTCACCGTTTCCGCGAAACTGCGGAGGTGCTCGCGATACGCCGTCACCGTGTCGCCCTTGATGCCGAGTTGCTCATTGCTGGCGTAGGTCGGCAGCAGATTGATGTAGGCGAGATGCGCCGGATCGCGCTCGCGGAGGAAAGCGACGAGTTCCGCCCACGCCGGAAAACTCCCCGCCGATGGCTCATCAACGAGGTGGTAGGAATACATCGCCGGATGCTTGCTCACCCGCGCCACCAAGGCCTCCAGCGCCGCGCGCTTCGTCGCATCGTGCAGCGCCTCGGGGACGAGCAGCGGATCGGTGAGATGCGCGCGCAGACCGTTGCGCTTCAGCACGTCCAACTCGCGCTCGCGGCACCACGCCAGATTCCACCCGCCCTCGGCCATCTGCTTCGCCGTCGCATCGGTGGCGTCCGCGCCATTGGGAAAACCCGCCCCGGCAAAGTAGGTGACGACCGGCACCCCGAGCTTCCACGCGCCGGCGGGTTCATCCGCAAACGCGGAGTTCAAGGCTGCGACTAACGCGAGAGTGAAGGTGATGTGGGATTTTGTCATGGTTTGTGACTTCTAAAATGGTGGGCGTGCCGTCGAGGTAGGCCCCGTGCTCACATACTACGAGCCCCAGATGAAATACTGGAGGAACATGAAGATCGAGAGCTTGAGCTTGAGCGGTGGTTGGCTGGTGTTCATGCGGCGTAGTAATTTTTCGCGGGGTTTGTGGTGGGGGAGTGTTTTGCACCTGTCGGTTCACACGCCCATGATTTGCACGGGCGGGTTCGCCTTCCATTTGCCCTTGGTGAAATCGGGGAAATCCATCGGACGACTGCGCTCGGCGACGGACTTTTCGCTCAGCGCCGAGACGACGCTCCACGTCGCGGCGTCATACACGTCGAAGTCCGGCGGCACACCGTTTTGCAGTGCTTGAATCAGGCGCATGTCCTCCATGAAGTCGCCGCTGATTTTCGAGGGGTTCGCTGGCTTTCCTGTCTCACGCGCGACTTGTTCCAGCCGTTGCTTCCAAAGCGGATGCTCGTACTCGGCAAGGAACTTTTCACCAGGTTCCCAGTGGTTGCTTTCGTCGCCTTCGCGCTCGCGGCAGACTTTCATCTCCGGCCATCGCCGCACGATTCCGCGCGTGCCTTGCACGAGATGCCCGCGGCTGTAGGGGCGTGGCAAATCCGAGTCGTGTTTGAGGATGATGGTCAGCCCGTTCACGGTGCGGATGAGCGTCGAGTTGATGTCGCCGTTGATGTATTTTTTGATTCTCTTGGGATGGTCAGCGGGGAGATGTTCCTTCGCGTAGAGGTCCATGCCGCGCGCGTTGGAACTCATGGAGACGAGGTAATCGAGCCGGTCGCCGTGATTGATGTTCAGCCACCACGCGAGCGGACCGAGACCGTGCGGCGGATACAGATTGCCGTTTCGTTTCGCGTGATGTTCGCCGAGCCAAAGCCCGTCGCCGTAGTCGCGGATTTTCAAATAGCGCGTGTCGTGTTCGTAGCCGCCCTCGGCGTGGATGAGTTCGCCGAAGAGACCTTTGCGCACCATGTTCCACATGGTCATTTCCTCGCGCATGTAGTTCACGTTTTCCATCATGCAGCAATGCCGGCCGGTCTTCTCCGCGGTCTCCACGAGTTCCCAGCATTGCTCCACAGTGATCGCCGCTGGTATCTCCGTCGCCGCGTGTTTGCCATTGCGCATCGCCGCGAGGCAGACGGGCGTGTGCCACTCCCACGGCGTCGCGGTATTGACGAGGTCGAGTTCCTCCGTCGCGCACATGCGCTCGAAGTCGTGGTCGCCACGGGAATAGACGGTCGGTTTTCGTTGCCCGGCTTTTTCTACCAACTGCCCGGCGCTCGCGCAGGCCGCCTCGTTGATGCGCGCACACGGCGCGCAGTTCGACTCCGGGCAGGCTCAACAAGTTTGCGAGCTGCTCCGAGCCCTTTACGCCGACGCCGACAAAGCCCACGCGCACGGCAGGCTTCGCATCCTGCGCCAGCAACTGAGTCCCGCCGAGCGTCGCGGCTGCGCCGGGTTTTAGAAAGTCGCGTCGGGTCTGAGAATGAATCGGTGTCGTGGTCATGGTGTGGAACGTACGAGGGATTACGCCATCTCCAGCCCGCGCATCGTGCCCGTGCTACTGGAAAATTTTGCCGTTTCGAGGCCGAGGCGTTGCAGCATCGAGACGTAGAGATTGCTCAGTGGGTAGTTGTTCGCCTTGTCGAAGGCGAGGTGCTGGCCGTGTTTGTAGCCGCCGCCGGCGAGGATGACGGGCAGGTTCTTGTTGTCGTGATTGTTCCCGTTGCCGAGGTTGCTGCCGTAGAGGATTTGCGTGCGGTCGAGCAAGGTGGCGTCGCCTTCCTGCGAGGCTTGCAGGCGTTTGAAAAAGGCGGCGAGCTTTTGAAACTGCGCGAGTTCGAGGTTCATCAGTTCCTTGAGTTTGTCCTCGCGCCCGACGTGGTGGGAGAGGTTGTGCGCGTCGGTGCTCACGCCGGGGATGTGCTCGCTGAAGCCATCGAGCTTCACCAGCAGCGTGATGAGTCGGGTGCTGTCCGTGGTGAATGCGAGGTGCGCGAGGTCATACATCGCGCCGAGTTTTTCGGGCAGGTATTCCTCTTCCTTGGGCACGGGCGCGTCCACTTTGGGCTTCGGTTTGCGCTCCCATTCTTCGGCGATGACGAGGCGGCGTTCGACTTCGCGGACGGACGTGAAGTATTGGTCCAGCCGCTCGCGGTCGGCGCTGCCGAGTTGCTTTTGCAGCGCGGCGGCGCGGTTGGCGACGGCGTCTAGGATGCTGCGTCCGGTGCGGAGATTTTCGACCTGCTTCTCCACCGATGCCGCGTCGCCCGCGATGAAGAGCGCCTTGAAAACCTCGGCCGCACTGCGCTCGGCGGGCAGCATCACGCCGCTGCCGGTGAACGACAGCGATTGGTTCCCGCCTTTGGAAACCACGAGCGGCAGCGCAGCGACGCGGGTCTGATGCCCGATTTGCTCGGCGGCAAACTGGTCAATCGAGATGCTATTGCGAAACGACGCCGTGCCCGGATGCGGCGCCCCGGTGAGGAACGTCGCCTCTGCACTATGCCCCCCGCCGACCTCCGGCAGCGAGG
>JANPHJ010000257.1:0-21126 GCA_031424395.1 Chthoniobacter sp. | reverse complement strand
GGCATATGTAGCCGCTGATTTACGGGGCTGGCTGAGTCGGGATCAGGAAAGCGAGATTTAGACTTTTGCGGAGTAGCGCTTGTGGCGCAGTGAATGTGGCTGTCCCACAGGAATGCTCAGAATCCTGCGAAACACGGCTGCTGCGGAGTGGCGATAAATCGAAAGGAACCATCGGCTGTCCCATAGCATCGTAATAGGTGCGGCAAGTCCCAGCGACGCGAGAGCGAGGTTCGCACGACGGTGAAGAGACGGGTGAAGCTATGCGCCCACCCGTGGAGGAAAGCCAGAAAGCGCAGGAGCACATAGACCAGCAGTGCCGTCCACACCTGCCAGCGCACGGCATTGGCGCTGTGGCCCAGGAAGTCGTCCAGTTGGAGGGTCTGCTTGATCTGCTTGAAGAAGGCTTCGATGGACCAGCGGTTCCGATAGAGGTCGGCGATGCTGGCCGGACTCCACTCCATGTTGTTGGAAAGGAAGACCATCTCCTGCTCGTGTCCGTCGATCTCCACCAGCGCGACCACGCGGCGCAATAGACCAGGATAATCCTTTGCGACCGCCGGGTTCGAGAGCACAACGAGTTCATCGCGCAGGATCTTGGCTCCAGACACGGGCAGTTGCCCGAGGACCTCATAGGCCATGTTCTCCTTGGCGCGGGTGACCCAGCACACGCCCCGCTGGTCGAGATCAAAGAGGTGCAGGAAATCCAGATACGCCTTGTCGAAGATCACGATCTCCCCCGAGCGGATGCCCGCGCAAAGTTCCCGCGAACGCAGGGCGTCATTTTCCCGTGCCGTGTCGATGATGGCAAAGCGCGGCAGGAAGCTGTGGAGGTCCAGCCGCAGATGGCACTTGGCGGCGGCTTTGCGCCGACGGTGTTTTGCCCAGTCCATACACGAGGCCACCAATTGGATAGTCGTCGAGTCCACCACATGAATGACGCGCTTGAAACGCCGGGCGACACCCTTGCCACGGTTCCCGCGGGCAAAGCCCGGCTGGAGGATTTGCAGATGGGCGAGCACGGCCCAGAAGATTTTTTCCGCCAGAACCGCATCGCGCTCCTTGTTGGCGTGCGAGAGATTATTACGGCTGGGTGGCGTAGCCCCGCGCAGTGTCACCAGCAGCCCGCTGTGCAGGCGGCAATGAAAGCGGGTGAACCCGGCGGCGAGATCGCCGCAGCGCCGCCGGATCCGCCTTTCGACATCGAGACCTTCGAGCCCATAGAACCACCGTGGCAGGCCATCCGCGAATGGATTCCAGACGGCGATGCGGAACCGAGCTTCCACTTGTTCGACCAGCGCCCACAATCCGGCAAGCCGGTCGAGATCCCCCGCGAAAACGGCAACATCCTCGTCCTCGACGGCGATTGAGGCCGCGAAGCGCACCGCACCAGAAAAAACCGCTCCCGAAATGATGCTTGGCAAAGCGGAGCAGATGATCATTCTGGCGAACAACGCTTGAACGCATGAATCTCGCCGCAACTGAATCCAGCCTCGGAAAATCTCCCGTGTGGAGCAGCGTCAGCAGCGCATCTCTTCCTTCTTCCGCCCCTCGCTCCCCCCAGACCCCCTCACTTCCCGACGCCCGTCCGCGTTCTGACCGTTTCCGGTGCGGAGGGCGCGGAAGCAAATTCCTTGCAGTTTTTCCGGTGCGGAGGGCGCGAAAGCAAATTCCTTGCAGTAACCCTCCAATCCAAATGAAAACCACCCGCCGCACCATCCTCGCCACCACCATCCTCGCCCTCACCGCCCGCGCCGCTTTCGCCGTCACCGCCACATGGACGGGCAGCGGCGACGGATCCTCCTGGAATCAAGGAGCCAACTGGCTCGGCGGGGTGGCGCCGGTTTCGGGAGCGCCCGCGCTCGCGCTGACTATGGCTCCTTTCTCCGTCACAAACGTTAACACCGGGCCGTTCACGCTGCACGCCCTGAACTACGGCTTCACCTTCTCTCCGGGCACCCAGTTGTCGGGAGCCACGCTCACTTTCGCCGATCTCGGGACGGGGCTTCCGGCGGTCTTGCAGACGCGGACGACGACGGTGAACAACAATATCGTGCTCGCGACCAACACCGACTTCCAAAGTTATCAGGGCACCACTTTCAATGGCTCGGTCTCCGGCACCGGCGACCTTCACACCTTTGGGGACAACATTTTCAACGGCCCGATTTCCACCACGGGCAATCTGATCTTCGGCGATCTGTCTTTCGGCGGCGGAGGCAGCGTCACTGCGCCGATCACCAACGCGGCCACCATCACGGTGAATGTCGGCAACATCGCCATCTCGGGAGCGATTACGGGGGCGATGCCGGTGGTCGTCGGCAACGGGGTCAACAATGCCGGGCTGACGCTCTCGGGACCGCAAAACTACACCGGCGGCTCCACGGTGAACGCCAATTCCGGCGCGAGTGGCACGACGACGAGCATTCAGGGAAACTGGGTGCTCAACGGCAATGGCACACTGAGCATCGGTCAAAACTTCGCCGGAACCTCGTCGAGCAATATCAGCGGAACGGGGAATCTCACCATCGGCGGAGCCACGGGGGGGAACATCGGCCTGACCGGCAATATCTCGCTGACGGGTTCGCTTCAGGTAAATAGCAATATCGAAACTGTGCTCAGCGGAAACAACAGTTTTGGCAGCGCGTCGATGTTTGGCATTTTCGGCGATCAAGCGTGGCTGGGCTTTGGGAGCAATACGGCGGCCGGGACGGCGACGATCTCCCTAGTCACCGGCTACGCGCCGGGAAATCCGAAGTCCGCTTTCAGCGCCGAGGGCGGGGCACGGACGGTAGCGAACGATTTGGTCTTCGACACGGTGACCACGGCGACGCTGGAATTCAAGGGCACGAACAATCTTACTTTCACCAGCGCGACCAATCGCGACCTGGCAGGCACTATCAAACACACGAGCACCGCGACGACCGCGCTCGGCGGCGCCTTCCTCGGGCAGAATACTTCCACAATCGACGTGAGCGCCGGCACGCTCGTCCTCGGCGCGGCGGTGAACAACGGCTTCCGCACGGACGGCGCGATCAACGTCGCCAGCGGCGGCACCTTGCAAATGATCTCGAACAGCCCCGTGAAACTCGGCCCCACGAAGCTGAACGGCGGCACGCTCGTCGCGGCGAATGGCGTGGCCGTCCCGACCGGCCTCGCGCTCACCGCGCGCGGCACCATCCAGGCCCGCGTCTCGTCGGAAGCCGGTTCGCTCATCGAAGCCACCGGCCCGCTCACGCTGGGCGATGCCACGAGCTTTGGGGGCTTCTTTTCCAATGGCGAACTGCGCACGCTGAAACACACCGTCACCCTCCTCGACAAAAACCAGGCCGTGCTCGGCAACCTCACGGAAATCGGCGACCTGCCCAGCGCCCAACCCGGCACGCTCAACGCCGCGAACGGCCTCTTCGTGGATTTCGGACGCGCCATCACCGGCTGGGGCACCGTCGCCGGCACGAACACGCTGGCGAAAGCGACGATCATCAACGGCGACGCCGCCGGAGCCTCCGGCGCGCAGCCGCTCGACTTCACCGGCTACGTGAAAGGCATCGGCACCTTCACCGACGTGACTTTCAGCGGCACCTTCTCGCCCGGCCTCAGCCCCGCGATCGTCCCGGTAAACAACGTCACCTTTGGCCCCGCCAGCACCCTCCTCCTGGAAATCGGCGGCCTCGTCCCCGGCAGCCAGCACGACCAGCTCGACATCACCGGCACCCTCGGCCTCAACGGCCTCCTCGATATCGACCTCATCAACGGCTTCAACCCCGCCTACGGCGACACCTTCAATGTCTTCGATGGCACCACCACCGGCACCTTCACCGGCTTCAGCTTCCCCGTCCTCGGCGGCGGTCTGAGCTGGGACACCTCGGCCCTCTACACCGCCGGTAGTCTGAACATCGTGCCCGAGCCCGCGACCGTCTCGCTCCTCCTCCTCGCCGGACTCGGCACGCTCCTGCACCGCCGCCGCTGTTAATCCGTTTTCGACAATCCGAGTTGCAGGAATCATCACCGGGAGATGGCGTGTAAAGGGAGCGGCGCGCGGGCGCCCTGAGCACAGTCGAAGGGCTTCCCACCGCCAAACTAACCACCATACCCCCTCACTCCCCGACGCCCCTCCGAGTTCTGACCGTCTCCGGTGCGGCGGTTTGGAAACAAATGTTGCCAAAGCAAGCGTCGTTCTGTCCATCCCGCCCCAACACACCATTCCCCAAGTCAGACCCCCTCACTCCCCGACGCCCGTCCGCGTTCTGACCGTTTCCGGTGCGGTGGGCGCGAAAGCAATTTCCTGCGGATTTTCTCAACCGCTATGGCATGGCTGTGGATCGTTTTGACAAAGACGGCCACCGCCTCTCGCGCCAGATCACCGATGCGAAGCAAACAGCGGGCACGCCTATGGTGGAGGAATTGGCGGACGGCGCCCAACTCGTGGAGACGGCTGGCGAGGATACGCAGGGCCGGAAGGTCAGGGTCATCCAGCGCTATGAAAAGGACGGCTCCCCCGGTCAGCATCGTCTGGTGCGCGAAGACGGCATGGAGCGAACGGGCGATGAACGCTGGGTGGTCACGCGCTGGGTCCCGGTGGCTGGCGAGGAGGTGCGGATGCGGGAGACTTATGGGCCGGGCAAATCCATCTCCGACCAGGCAGTGCTCGAAAAACGCCCGGCGGTGGGGATTTTGAAAAACGAGGGCGGGGTGGTCAGGCAGGAAGGGCAAACCGCGCGGAGGATCCCCGATCAAGTCGCCGTGGTGCCGGGCGTGGCGGAGAACGCCGGACGGGGTTTCGTCACTGCGCTACGCACCGGGGAACGGCCGGTGCGGGTGAAAGTGCCCATCGACCAGCAGCTCGCGGAACTCGCCAAGCTGGAACGCGCCGCGCACTACTTCGCCGGGGCCACCGCAGCGCAGTATGAAAGCGCGCGGCTCGCCGCGGAGCGGTTCGTTTTCGAACTCCCCCAGCCGCCGCAAAAAGCGCTGCCCGCCAATGTGCCCGCGCCCCGGTTTGCCCTGCGCGGCACAGCCCCGCCGCTGCCCGCCTTCGTGCGGCTGGCCACGGACCTCACCGAGGAGCATCCGCTCGGCCTGCACGGGCGCACGGCCATCCGGCTGCACCCGTAGCAGCACACCGAGACGGAACATTTCGTGGTCCACTACCTCGACCCGCGCGAGGCCTACTCGGTGATGGCGGACATCGAATGCACATTCGTCAATGTGACCCAGACGCTCCAGCTCGACCCCGCGACCGTGCGGCTGAAATCGCACGTCTTCATCTTCCCGGACTCCGAGGCGTGGAAGGCTTTCAAGGATCCGCTCGGCCTGCCCGACCCCGTGGCGGGCTTTGCCTACAAGTCCGAGCTGTACCTGGGCGCGCGCGCGGAGCGGGACAAGTATCTCCGCACGCTTTGCCACGAGGCGGCGCACGCGGTGGTGGAGCGCTTTTACCCGGCGCGCAAGTGGCCGCTCTGGCTGAACGAGGGCTTTGCCGAATACCTGTCCGCCAAGCAGCTCGAACTCCGCCTCAACGCCAAGCCCGACCCGCGCGCCACGCCATCGCCGCTGTGGCATCTCGAAGTGGACCGGGTTTTCTATCGCGGAGCCTACGGCATCGGCGGCGAGCAGGTGACGCTGGAAAATGGCGCGCGTGTGGACGGCACGGCGCTCTTTTACGCGGAGTCGGAGCGGTGCGTGCGCGCCCTGCTGGAAAAACTGCCGCCGCGGAGTTTTCCCCGCTTTGCCAATCTCGCCTTTGCCGGCAATCCCATGCCGGTCTGCCTGCGCGGCGCATACGGCGAGGCCTGCGCCACCCCGGAAAAACTCGAGACTCTCGCGAACCAACGCTAGGCCGCATGACTTGCGGCGGCGGGTGTGGTATCCGTGCGCGCTGCCGATGCTACCTTGGTTTCACGAAAAATTTCCGCTCTACCTCGCGCCCATGGCCGGGGTCACGGACACCATTTTCCGTCAGCTCGCCAAGGAGCACGGGGCGGATGTCATGGTCACGGAATTCGTCAGCTCCGAGGGCATCTTCCGGCGCAATGAGCGGACGTTGGAGTATCTCGAATTCACGGACGCGGAGCGCCCGCTGGGCGTGCAGCTTTTCGGCGGCGACCCGGAGCATCTCGGCGCGGCGGCGCGGATGGTCGTCGAATGGAAGCAGCCGGATTTCATCGACCTGAATTTTGGCTGCCCGGTGAACAAGGTCGTCTCGAAAAACGGCGGCTCCTCGATCCTGCGCGACTGCCCGCTTTTGGAAAAAATCGCCCGCGCCGTGGTGCGGGCGTGCGCGCCCGTGCCGGTGACGGCGAAGATTCGCATCGGCTGGAGCGCGGCGACGGTCAACGCGCCGGTGACCGCGCGGATTTTGGAAGACGCCGGCATCGCCGCAGTGGCCGTGCATGGGCGGACAAAGGAGCAGGGCTACAGCGGCGCGGCGGACTGGGACGTGATCGCGGCGGTGGCGGCGGCGGTGCGGATTCCCGTCATCGGCAACGGCGACCTCGCCAGCGCGCAGGACGTGGCGGCCCGCATGAAGGCCGGCGTGCGCGGCGTGATGCTCGGGCGCGCGGCCATGAGTTCGCCGTGGATTTTCGCGGAGATCCGCCACTTTCTCGCCACCGGCGAAACGCTCCCGCCGCCGCCGCTGGAAGCGCAGTGGGCGCACATCGCCCGCCACTGCGCGCTCCACGTCGCGCACCGGGGCGACGAGGTTTCCAGCATGCACTCGCTGCGCTCCCGGCTCATGGCCTACTCCCGCGGCATGCCGGACGCGAAGGCGCTGCGCGCGAAATTCCAGCACGTCTCCACGCTCGCGGAGCTGGACGACATCGCCGCCGCCAACCTCGCGCACCATCCCGAACCTGCGCTCGCCGCCTGACTCCATGACGCCTGAAATTAAATACAAAATCGGCAACGAAAAGCTCTGCAAGATCACCGAGCGCGCCGGCACGAAACTGACCTCGCTTTTGACCCGCCAAGGCCGCCCCGAAGGTGCGCTGCGCGTGGCCGTGATCGGCGGCGGCTGCTCGGGCCTGCAATACAAGATGGACCTCGTGAACGGCCCGGCGAACCGCGACATCATGGTCGAGAGCGCAGGCGTGCGCGTGGTCATCGATCCGAAGAGCGCGCTCTTCGTCAGCGGCTCGGAGCTGGATTACAGCGACGATTTGCAAAAGGGCGGCTTCAAAGTGACCAACCCGAACGCCGTGGCCCACTGCTCGTGCGGCGAAAGTTTCTCCGCCTAACGCTGCTCCGATTCGGGACGCATGAAGGTCATCGAATCACCTTCCTTTTTCGACTGATACACCGGCTTTTCCACCGCCACCTCATAAATGCGCTGCTCCGGCTCCACGCGGATTTTCAGCAGGTATTCCCCGTCGATCTCCCGCGTCCGCCCAATCTTCCGCCCGTTGAAATCAATCATCCGCTCCTTCTGCGGCGTGAACACTTTCTCCACGATCACCCCAGTCAGCTTATTCCCCACGACCGGCCGCGACATGTGGACGATCCCGTAGCCGACAAACGCCAGCACCAGCAGCCCGGCGATGACCGCGACCAGCGCCTCGCGCTTCGTCGTACCGGGGATGACCACCCGCTGCGGGTTCGGGTTCATTCGCCGGCCGGCCCTGCGGATTCCTGGGCCTTTTGCACCGCGGCGCTCTCCTCGGTGGCCAGGACGGTGTGGGGAAAAAGCTTGGCCTGCCAGACGTAGCGGCGCAGCAGCACTTTGATCGTCGCCGTCAGCGGCACGGCCACGATCGCCCCGAGCAGCCCGCCGATGAGCAAGCTCCAGACGAAGACCGAGGCCATGACCGTCATCGGGTGCAGGCCGACGGATTCGCCTACGATTTTCGGCGTCACGAAAAGTCCATCGACCTGCTGCACGACGATGAAAATGGAAGTCACCACGAGCGGAAACACCCACCACGGATCGCCCGGAATCCAGGTGCCCACGCCGCCCTGCACCGAAGCGATGATGACCGCTGGAATCCAGCACAGGATGATCCCGAGATACGGAATGATGCCTAGAAAACACAGCATCAGCCCGATCAGCAGCCCGAAATCCAGCCCCACGCTCACCAGCAAAATCCCCGTCACCGTGCCATTGATCAGGCTCACCAGGAGCTGCCCGCGAAAGAACGCGATTAGGTAGCCGTTGATCTCATTGAACGCGGCGATGACCTCGTCTTTGAACTCCGAGGCGCGCAACGGCAGGTAGTCGCCCCAAGATTGGGCGATGTTCCGCGACTCGATGAGAAAGTAATAGAGGTAGATCGGCACGATGATCATCGAGAGCAGAAATCCGAACACGCCGAGAAAGCCGCCGACACTGTTCGTAATCACGTCCCACGTTTTTTTCAGCACCACCGGCAGCGTCGTGCGCAGCCAGTCGCCGTTGAGAAACTCCTTCAAATCCAGCACCGAAGTGGATCTCGCCCCCGGGGCCTCGGCCGCGGCGGTCGCTGGCGTAGCGGCCGTGGCGTCCGCCGACGGCGCCGGCACTGGGGGCATCTCCGGCGTGGCCGCGGGCTTCTCCGCCGGCTGCGGGATCAGTCCGTGGATGCCGTATTTTTTTTCCAGCGTGTTCGTCCATTCGTTGAACTGGCCGACCTTCACGATGATCCCGTCGCGATACGTGGGCACCTTGTGGACCAGCCGCCCGCTTTGCACCCAGATCGCCGGGATGATCCACAGCATCACGCCGGTGAGCGCCACGGTCACAAGGCCGAAGACCGAGAAGACCGCGAACTGCCGCGACGGACCCCACGACACGATCCGCGCGACGACTGGCTCCAGCAGGTAAGCCGCCACGCCGGCGATAGCGAAGGGGATCAGGATGGGCTGGAGAAAGCCAATGACTGTCGAGACGAGCCAGACGAGCCCCACGGCGATGCCCCCGATGGCGACCACTGCGAGCGCCGCGAGCGCGCTCCACATGGTCTTTTGCTGCCAGGGCGTCGGGAATTCGTTCATCGGCGCGGACGATACAAGAACGGCCCCTGATGAAAAGGTGCAAACTTCCCCGGTTATCTCCTTGTGCTGTCCGCGGGCAGTGGGTGTTGTCCTCGGAGAAAAGCACGCCACCTAACATGTCCCGCGCGGCTACCGATTACATCACGTCCACACTAGCATGGCTGGGCCGGGCGCTGGACTGGCTGTTCTCCCCCACCCGCACGCCGGGCCACTGGCTGGTGCTAGCAGTCGTGCTGGCGGCTTCGCTGGCCTTGCAGTGGCAGGTGGGTCAGGGCTTTGCCCGCCAGACGAATCAGGACCTGAAGGCCAGCGACCAGTTGGCCTATCTAAGATTGATCGAAAGGAACGCACCCGCCTGGTGGCCGATGGTCATCGACGGCACACGCAACCCGCTTTTCCCATGGCTGCTCAAGCCGTGGCTAACCCCGGATCGCGGCCAGCTCTTCGCCTTGGCCAAAAGCGTGAACCTGGTCTTTGGCCTGATCGCATCCGCCGTGCTGGGGGGTTACTTTCTGCTCCGGCTGCCCCTGCTGCCCGCCATCGTCCTCAGCCTCCTCGGCACCTATGCGGTCATCCTGCCGGTCTCCACCTTGGTCGGCGCGGAGGTGGTGTTTTACCTGGCTTTCTTTTTCCTCTGGGTCTGCCTTTGGCGGATGCTGACGCACGGCCGGCTGCGGAGCTATGCCACGGGCGGATTCGTCTGCGCGCTCGCCTATCTGGCAAAACCATCCACCCAGCTCCTTGCCCTGGTCTTCTGCCTGTTAAGTCTCGCTGGACTTAGACAGGGCTTCTCGGCGCATAAATTCCGCCGCCTGCTGGCTGGCGGCGGGTTGTTTCTCGGCTGCTTCCTGCTGCCGGTGCTGCCGCGCGCATGGTATGCCTGGCAGGAATATGGCGACCCCTTGCAAAGCTGCTCGGCCTATTGTTTCTGGACGGACAACTGGGACGAAGCTTTCCCGCGGCTTGGTTATTATTCCAAACGTCATATCAACGAGCTGCCGGAGGCCGAGCGCCCCTCGCTGACGCACTACTGGCAGCAGCATACCGGCGCCCAGATGCTCACCCGCCTGCGGGACGGCGTGCCGGTCCAGGCGCAAAACTTCTTTCTACCCGAAAAGACACTCAAACTAAACCGCAAGCCCGCCAAACTCACCCGGCTGCTGGTCTTCGCGCGCGGCGCCTACCCAGTCGCCTTGCTTGGTTTAACCTTCGTCCTAGCCATCGCCACCCGCTCGGCCGCCGAGTCACCAGAACTGCGGCGCTCGCGCCGGGCGCTTTGGTGGCTCGCCGGTCTTGGCTTCGCCGTCCACTTTCTAGCCTTCGCGTTCTATACGCCGGTGGCGCCCGGCGCGCGGTTCATCATGGCTATGTATCTGCCCGTGGTCTTTGCCCTCGCCGCTGGCGTCGAATCGCTCCGCCACCTGCGCACCCACCCCTGGCAGGAGGCAATCTATCGCCTGGCCTACCTAGGCTTGGCGGTGGCCTTGCTCGGCCAGATCGCGCCACTTATTCACGCCACGGCTTTCGGCGAAATCCGGGGCGCGTTTTAGCGCCCGCACCGCTACATGTGGGCGATGATGTTATCGCCGAATTCCGAGCACTTGATCTCGGTCGCGCCTTCCATCTGCCGGGCAAAGTCATAGGTCACGCGCTTGCTGCCAATCGCGCCGTTGAGGCCCTTGAGGATCAAGTCCGCGGCGGCATTCCAGCCGAGGTAGCGAAACATCATCTCGCCGCTCAGCACCACGCTGCCAGGGTTGACCACGTCCTTGCCGGCATACTTCGGCGCGGTACCGTGGGTGGCTTCGAAAATGGCGTGGCCGGTGAGGTAGTTGATGTTGCCGCCCGGCGCGATGCCGATGCCGCCGACCTGCGCGGCGAGGGCATCGCTGAGATAGTCGCCGTTAAGATTGAGCGTGGCGATCACATCGAAATCCGTCGGCCGGGTGAGCACCTGTTGAAGCGTGATGTCGGCGATGGCGTCCTTCACGATGACGCCGCCCGGCAGCTTGCACCACGGCCCGCCGTCGATCTCCACCGCGCCGAATTCTTCTTTCGCCAGCTCATACGCCCAGTCGCGGAAGGCGCCCTCGGTGTACTTCATGATGTTACCCTTATGCACGATGGTCAGGCTCTTCTTTCCTTGGTCGATCGTGTATTGCAGCGCCGCGCGCACCAGGCGCTGCGTGCCGGTCTTGGACACCGGCTTGATGCCGATGCCCACGAGTTCCGGCGACTCTTTGCCAAAGCGGATTTTCTTAAACTCCTTCGGATAAGTGGTGCTCAGAAACTCCAGCGTCTTCATGGCCGCCTCGCCGCCTGCCTGGAAGTCGATGCCGGCATAAATGTCCTCCGTATTCTCACGAAAGATGACCATGTCCACCGACTCGGGCCGCTTCACCGGGCTCGGCACACCGGTGAAATACTGCACCGGGCGCAGGCACACATAGAGGTCGAGCATCTGCCGCAGTGCCACGTTCAGCGAGCGGATACCGCCGCCGACCGGCGTGGTCAGCGGCCCTTTGATGCCGACGAGAAATTCCTGAAACGCCGCGACCGTGTCGTCCGGCAGCCAGTTGTCGAATTTGTTCTTCGCGGTCTCGCCCGCGAACACTTCCATCCACGCGATTTTCTGCGCACCGCCCGACGCTTTCTCCACCGCCGCATCCAGCACCCGCACGCTGGACGCCCAAATGTCCGGCCCCGTCCCATCGCCGCGGATGAAGGGGATGACCGGGTTATTCGGGACAGTAAGTTTGCCGTGCGAGATGGAGATTTTCTCGCCGGGCGGGACGGTGCAGGTGGTGTAGGGCATGGTGTGGTTTGGAAAAAGACCGCGCACTAGAGCAGACCCGGGCCCCTAGGTCTAGGCCGCAAAGCCCCTCGGGCAAAGGCTGCCGCGCGCCGCACCGCCGCGTGTTCAGAGCGGGTTCAGCGTGATCGTCGAGGAGTCCTCGACTTTGTGCGTCGCGGGAGTGCGCATCAGCTCGGCGAACTGTTTCGCCCAGTCCTTGATCGACGAGCGCGCGTGGCCGTAGGACGAAAGGTCGCGCAGGCTGACGACCGAGAATTTGTCCTGCTCATTGTCCGCAAACTCCATGAGCACCTCGCCCGTCACGCTGTCCCGCAGCTTGCCCTCGAGCGCGCAGTTGCCCTTCGTCACGGGGGCCACTACCGAGCCGCCGGGCGCGCCATACCGCACCATGTTGCCCACCACATTGGTCGGATTCATCTCAACGAGCGCCAGCTCCAGCACGAGCACGCCCGCGCCTTTTCCGCCGACGAGCTGGTAACGCCCGCCCGGCGCATTGCGAAAAGCCGCGCTGAATTCATTGCGCACAATCTCCGCCGTCTGCACGACCGGACGATCCTTCGCCTTCGGTCCCTCCAGCGCCGTCACCAGCGGACGATCCACCCCGCGCAGATACTGCGTCGTCACCGGCGAAATGTAGATGCCGCGATACTTGCCGCGCACCGTCTCGAATTCCGGACTCACCCACACCGCATTGAACGGCGCGCGCTCCCGGTGCGGGCGCAGCCCCGCACCTTTCTCGAGAAAGGCCGACCTAGCCACCGTTTTGGCTTTAAGCCCGGAGGAGGAAGTGGCGCATCCAGCGGCTAAGGTGCCTAAAAGCGAGGCTAGGGCGAGCGTGCAGACGAGACGGGTGTTCATGACGCGTGCTTACGCAGCGCACGGCATTTTGCCAAGCCGTTCGAGCGCCGCCGCCCGGCGCGACTAATGACCGTCGTCGTCGTGGTCCTTCTTCTTTTTCTTTTTGTGACCGTCGTCCTTCTTGTCATGCCGGTCTTCCTGCGCCCGCTGCGCTTCGCGCAGTTGCCGCTCTTGGCGCTCCTTGTAGCTCTCTCCATGTCGGCTGGGAGAGACGATCACGGCAGCACCGCCATAGACGCGCGGACGGTCCTCGTAATATTGCGCGCGCGGGCGGTCGTCATAGACAGTGACCTCACGCTCTCGGTGATACTGCCGCCGAGGCTCACGGTAGTAGTCCGAACGACGATCGACGACAACATCCCGCTCCACGTAGCCGCCGTGATGGACGCGGCGCGGTTCACGGTATCCGGTATGGGTCTCTTCATACACACAGCCGCCGAGTGAAGCCGCCAGGGCGACGAATGGGAGGAGAGCTTTGGAAAAAGTCATAGGTAGGGTTGAAGTTGGTTGTTGCACAGTCAGCATCGTTTAGCAGGCCGCAGGTGCGCTTACGAAAGTTCGCGGGCGCCGGGGTTTTATAGAAACACGCCGGTCTCGGCTTTCAGCAAATCCTCAACGGTCTCGCGGCGGGAGATCATTTCCACGCGCCCGTCTTCCTCCAGCCAGAGCTGCGGGGCGCGGCCGATGGAGTTGTAGTTGCTCGCCATCGCGTAGCCGTAGGCCCCGGCGTCGCGCAGGGTGAGCAGGTCGCCCGCGACCGGGCGCGGCAGCATCCGCGGGGCTAGGAGTTCGCGGTCGTCGCGGGTGAAAATGTCCCCGCTTTCGCACAGCGGCCCGGCGATGACGATGGGCTCGCGCGCCATGTTCGGGTCTTCGTCGTCGCGCCCCACGATGTCGATGGCGTGGTAGCTCCCGTACATCGCCGGGCGCACGAGATCCACGAACCCGGCATCGACCATCGCGAAAGTCGCGCCGCTGCCCTTTTCATTCGTGCGCGTCTGCTTCACGTCGGTCACGCGGGTGACCAGGGTGCAGCCCGGCGCCACGTAGTAGCGGCCCGGCTCGATCTCCACGCGCAACTCGCGCCGCGCTGCCGCGCACAGCCGGCGGTGGCAGGTGTCGAAGAGTTCGTGCAGCGGCTCCATCGGCACCTGCGCGCCGTGATCTTTGTAATTATGCGGGATGCCGCCGCCGAGGCTGACCGCCGTGAGGTCGGGAAAATGCGGGAGCAGCGCCACGAAATCCGCCGCGAGCCGCGTGAGGTTTTCATGCAGTTCGGCAAACTGCGGCCCGCTGCCGATGTGCGCGTGGAGCATGGTCACCGCCAGGCCCGCACGGGCGGCGGCGTCTTTGGTGGCAAGCAGGTCGTCGTGCCAGATGCCGTGCTTCGAGCTGGGGCCGCCGGTGTCGCACGAGTTCACATGCCCGTGGCCAAAGCCGGGGTTCACCCGCAGCGAAATCGGCCCGCGGTAGCCCGCGCGCACGAGGTCGGCGATCTGACCTGGCGAGCCGATATTTGGCAGTACGCCGTGCTCGCGGATCACGTCGAGCGCGTTGTCGCGAAAGACATCGGCGGTCAGGCAAATCACCGGCGGCGTGTGTCCCCCAGGATGCCCGGCGTGGCGCGCGCGCAGCACTTCGTTGCCCGAGACGGCATCGATCCAGATGCCCGCGGCGTGCATCTCCCGCAGCACCTTTGTCGCCGGACATGCCTTCATGGCAAAGCGCGCCTGCACGCCCTCGGAGTCGGTCAGATACTGGATGTCGGCGATGCGCTGGCGGATGACGCGGGCGTCGTAGAGCCAGTAGGGCGTGCCGGTTTTTTCGGCGAGCGAGCGGAGGAGAGCGGGCGGATGGTGCATGGGAAAAGGGGCGGGATACTGGCGCGGGGTGCGGCGGCGGGCAAGCCCCTCCGCGCTGGACGGCGAGGCCGCACCCGGCCATAACATTCCGCCCATGCCTAGGGAATCTGCGCAGCCGCCACCGTCGTCGGAGACGACGCAGTTCGCCATCCTGCTTTTCACGGACATCTGCGACTCGACGGCGCTCAAGCTGAGGCACGGTGCGCCGGCCTACAAGGCGGCGGCGGAACGGCACAACCAGCTCCTCGAACAACTCGCGGCGGAGGAAAAACTGACGCTGATCAATTACACGGGAGACGGCTATTTCGCGCGCACGGCGAGTGTCGCGGCGGCAGTGCGCTTTGCGCTGCGCTTCCAGCATGGGATGCGGACGCTGGCCTGGCCCGGCTGCGCCCTGACGGCGCGCGTGAGCGTCCACGCCGGCGAGGTGGCGGACATCACCGCCTTTGGCAAAGCCGAGGTCGTCGCGCCGGCCGCGGATCTGGCGGCGCGGGTCATGGGGCTGGCGGTGGGTGGGCAGATTCTGCTGACGCGCGGGCCGTTCGACGAGGCGCGGCATTTCGTCCGGGCGCATCCGGCCGATGGCAGCGGCCCGCCACTGGCGCTGACTTGGCTGGCGCACGGGCCGTATCTGTTCAAAGGCGTAGAGGATCCGGTCGAGGTCTTTGAAGTGGGTGCGGCGGATTTCGCGCCGCTGTCCGTGCCGCCTGATGGCGAAAAGGCGAAGCGCGCGGTGCGGCCCGGCGAGGAGGAGGCGCTCGGCTGGCGGCCCGCCTGCGGCCTGGAGGTGCCGGGCCGGACGGGCTGGCTGCTCGCGCGGAAGCTGGGCGAGGGCGGCTTCGGCGAGGTGTGGCTCGCGGAGCAGCCGAAGCTGAAACAGCGCCGCGTGTTCAAGTTTTGCTTCGACGAGGAGCGGCTGCGCAGTTTCAAACGCGAGCTCACTTTCTTCCGCCTGCTCCGCGATGCGCTGGGCGAGCGACAGGACATCGCGCGGCTCTACGACGTGAAGCTCGATGCGCCGCCGTTCTTTTTGGAAAGCGAGTTTGCCGAGCACGGCAATCTCGTCGCGTGGTGCGACGACCAAGGCGGCGTCGCGGCGGTTCCGCTGAGCCGGCGGCTGGAGATCGTCGCGCGGGTGGCGGAGGCGGTGGCGGCGGCGCACTCGATCGGCATCCTGCACAAGGACCTCAAGCCGCAGAACGTCCTCATGCAGTCCCGCCCCGGCGGCGGCGAGGAGCCGCAGCTCACGGATTTCGGCATTGGCGCGCTGGCCGACAAGGCCGCGCTCGCCGCACACGAAATCACCGCCGCGGGCTTCACCGTGATGACGGTGGCGGGCAGCAAATCCAGCGGCATGACCCGCCTTTACGCCCCGCCCGAGCAGCTCGTGGGCAAACCGTACACCGTGCAGGGCGACGTTTATGCGCTCGGCGTGATGCTTTACCAATTCGTCACCGCCGACTTTGCCCGCGCGCTGGCGCCGGGCTGGGAGCGCGACGTGGAAGACGCGCTGCTGCGCGAAGACATCGCCGCCTGCGTGGACGGCGATCCTGCCCGGCGGCTGCCGAGCGCCGCGGAGCTGGCCACGCGGCTGCGCTCGCTCGACGAACGCCGCGCGGAACTCGGACGCACGCGCGAGCAGGCCCGGCTCGCCGAGGAGCTCGCCGCCGCGGAAGCCCGCGCCAAAGCCGAGCGCGAGCGCTGGCAGCACACGCGACGCATCGCGGCGATGGTCGGAGTGCTCGCGTTCGCCGCGCTCGGGGCCAGCGTGGCGGCCATCCGCCAGGCCCACACCGCGCGCGTGGCGGAGCAGGCGGCGAAAGAACAGGCCGCCCGCGCCAGCGCCGCCGAGGCCTTGGCCCGCGAGCGTCTGGGGCACGCGGCGAAGGCGCGCGATGCCGCGGAGAACCTCGTTTCGCAAGCCATCTTCGGCCTGCTCGACAAGCTCGTCCCGCTCGGCAAAATCAGCCTCGGGGAGGACATGGCCGCGGCCGCCGAGGAGTACTACGCGAAGTTGCCGGCGGATTTGGTCTCAGATGAAACACGGCGCCATGAGATCCGGCTGGCGATGAACCGCGCGATCATTTTCGCCGCGCGCAGCGATCAGGAGGCGATGGAAGCCTCGCTGCAAAAATCGCTGGCGCTGGCGCGTGAGCTGGAGGCGAAACACCCGGAGGACTCGCGCCTGCGCGAAGAGCAGTATTTCGCCCTGATGGGCTTTGCGATGCTGCACAACGAGCAAAGCCGGCATGGCGAACTGGAAGCCGATGCCCGCGCCATGCTGACCCTCGCGGACCGCTGGCTGGCCAAAGAGCCCGACGGGCCCGCCGCGCTCCGCGCCAAGCTCGTCGCCTACTGCATGCGCTTCCTCGCAATGGAAGCCAAAGGCGAGAGCCCGCTGGCCGCCCTGCCCGTCTTTGTGGAGGCGCAGGCGGTCTCAAACCGGCTCAAGGAACTCGGCGGAGAAACGATGGAGACCCGCGTGTTTGATGCCGCCCTCAAGCTGGGCCGCGCCAGACTCGCCGCCAAAGCGGGGAGCGCCCAGACCACGCTCAAACTCTTCAGCGAGGCCAACGACGCCTTTCGCACCGCGCTGGAGACCGGCGGCGAACACCCGCTGGTGAAGCAGTACATGCTCACCGCGCGCGGCATGAGCATCGCCCAGCTGCGGAAGCTCGGGCGGGAGACGGGCAGCGAAACGCTGGCCCGCGAAGTGCACCGGCAGCAAATGGAACTCGTCGCCGAGCAAATGAAGCTCGCCGAGTCGGAACCGGCCCGGCTGGAATGGTGGAGAAAACTCGCTTGGAGCTACCGGGAAGGTGCCGACGGCGTGGCCCGCTTTGAAGGTGCTGAGGCCTGGCTGGCCTGGCTGGAAAAGGCCGTGGTCTTCGCCGACCGTTCGGCCCCATCGGGCCGCGCGCCGGAAAATGTGCGCCACGCGCGGATCACGGCGCGCCTGGAATTGATGAACGCCTTGACGACGAGCCGCCCGCCGGGGTGGGAGAAACGCGCGCTCCAACTTCCGCCCGAAGCGCTTCAGCTCACCCTGGCCGCCCCCTCGCCCTCCGGCAAAGCCGCGCCGGAACTCAACGCGACATGGGATCTGCTCAAGCGCTGGCGCGAAACCGCCGCGCTCTTTGCCGCACAGCCCGCGACGCGGGATGAGATGGTGCGTCAGTTCCGCGCGATGGCGGCCGCCGCCCAGCAGATTATCGATGCCGTGCCTGCGTCCGCCAAGCCGCGCCGCGATGCGATCGAGCACGTCGGGAAAGCCGCCGATTTTCTCCGCGAGCATGGCCGGCCCGAGGCGACGGAACTGGCCGGGATGCGCGACCGCTGGCGCGCGGAGCTGGACGAAAAATTTGCCGACGAGCCCGCCGTGATCTTGGAGCAGGCATCCCGAGCGCAAAGCCGTGGGTGGGATCTGCTGAATGTGATGCGCAAGGCTCCGGCCGCGGAGAAAGCGGCGCGGTATGCCGAACTGGAAGCGCATGTGAAGCAGGCGCAGGCGTTTCTTGAAAAACACCAGGCGGGCATGTCGGGGCACGACGTCGCCTATCACCGCGGCGCGTACGGGTCGGCGCTCGGGTCCGCCCTGCTCGATTGGGGAAAATTCGCCGCCGCCGAGCCGCTCCTCCGCGAAGCCATGACCATGCGGAAAGACGCCGAGGCGAAAGCCAAGGATCCCAATGACGCCAGGCAGCGCCGCTGGGACGCCGCCGACTCCCAAGGCCGGCTCGGCCTAGCCATCTTCAAAATGGGTCGCGCAGACGAGGGCCGCGCGCTGCGCCGGGAGGCGGCAGAAATTTGTGAGGACATTGCCCGCCAGCACGGGAGCCTGGGCCGCTGCCGCGACGCGAGCATCGCCTGGAAGCACTACCGGGATTTGCTCACCCAGCCCGACCGCGAAGGGGAGCGCCTGGCGGTGCTGGAAAAGGCTGCCGGGCTCATCCGCGAGGCCGTGCGGCTGGCGGAAGCCGCCACCTCGACCACACCCGGCGAATTGTCGGGCTGCCGAAGCGAAGCTGGCTGGACGCTGCTCGAGCTCGGCTGGACCCAGCGCACTGCCAAGCGCATGAGGGAAGCCGAGGCCGCCTTCCGGGAAGCGCTCGCCGTGAGCGCGCGAAACGTGGCCGCTGCGGCCCCGGCCACCGAGCCGGCCCGAACCGCCCAACTGGCCAACATCCGCTACGATCTCGCGCTGCTCTTCATCGACACGGCGCGCATGGAGGAGGCGCGACAAGAGACCGCGGAGTCCGAAGAAATGCTCCGCGCCTTTGAGCAGGCAGCCGGGCGCACGGAAACCGCATTCACCAAGGCGCGGGAGCGCCTTGAGGAACTGCGCCGCCGGCTGCCAAATTAGCCAGGCAGTTCGCTTTCTGGAAGAATTTTGGGGAAACCTCAGACTTTGGAGTTGCACGCGGAGCGCGAACAAGTGCAGCGTCCGCGATGCCCCGTTTCCCCCACGCAGCCGCCGCGCTCGCGATCCTTGCCGCCACAGCGTTTGCCGCCGATGACTACAAACTCGGCCCCGACTCCGAGCTGCAGGACGTCCCGCACGGCGAGCTGAAAAAATCCGTCTTCGACGCGAGCAAAATCTTCCCCGGCAGCACCCGCGAATACCAGGTCTATGTGCCGAAGCAGTACGACGCCGCGAAGCCCGCGTGCCTCATGGTTTTCTTCGACGGCGGCGGCTACGCCAAGCCCGACGGCGGCACGCGGGTGCCCGTGGTTTTCGACAATCTCATCGCGAAAAAAGAAATGCCCGTGACCGTCGCCGTTTTCATCAACCCTGGCTCGATCAAGGCCACGCAGCCCGGCGCGAAAGACGTGAGCAACCGCAGCTTCGAGTACGACTCGCTCGGCGATGCCAACGCGCGCTTTGTCATCGAGGAACTGCTGCCGGAAGCAACGAAGGGCCTGAACATCACGAAAGACCCGGCGGGCCATGCCGTCGCGGGACTGAGCAGCGGCGGCATCGCGGCCTTCACCCTGGCGTGGGAGCGGCCCGATGATTTCCGCAAAGTCGTGAGCTGGATCGGCAGCTTCACCAACATCCGCGGCGGCTACATTTATCCCGCGCAAATCCGCCAGTCGAAAAAGCAGCCCAAGCCGCTGCGCGTCTTTTTACAGGACGGCGCGGGCGACCTCGACAATCTCCACGGCAACTGGCCGCTCTCGAATCAGGACATGGCCGCGGCGCTGAAATTCGCGGGCTACGAGTACCGCTTCGAGTTCGGCGACGGCGGCCACTCCGGCAAGCACGGCTCCTCCCTTTTCCCCGACACCATGCGCTGGCTCTGGCGCGACTGGCCGAAGGAATAACCCCACCGCATTTCTACCCCATGAACCAAGCCCCCACCCGCCGCCCGCCCCGCTCCCAGAGCGACAACATTCAGGTCGTCGTTTTCGTCCTGCTCGTGCTCGCCATCTGCTTCCTCGTCTTCACGCGGACGCACGCCTGAGCCAGCGCGCCCGCCGCCGGTTCACTGCGGCCTATGCGTCTCCTCGCGACCTCGCTCATCCTGGCCGTCGTCCTGTGCCTCCCGTTCGTCTTTTGGGGCGATGACTTCATGCGCTGGTTCACCGGCGACGCGGCCATCCAGTGGCTTCGGGGTTGGGGCGCGTGGGGCTGGCTCGCGGTCATGGGCCTGCTGGTGTCCGATCTTTTTCTGCCAATCCCCGCGACGCCGGTGATGTCGGCGGCCGGCCTCCTCTACGGCACGCTCATCGGCGGCCTCGTCAGCGCGGCGGGTTCGTTCGCCGCGGGGATGGCGGGCTACGCGCTGTGCCGCAGCTTCGGACGCGGCCTCGCGGCGCGGCTCGCCGGAGAGCGGGAGCTGGCGCAAAATGAAACGCTTTTCCGCCGCAGCGGCCCGTGGCTCGTCGCCGCATCCCGCTGGCTGCCGCTGCTGCCCGAGGTCGTCTCCTGCCTCGCCGGGCTCACGCGGATGCCCCTGCCCGTCTTCGCCATGTCGCTCGCGTGCGGCGCGGTTCCCATGGGCTTCGTCTATGCGGCCATCGGCGCCGCCGGCCAGGACCACCCGCGCCTCGCCCTCGGCCTGAGCGTCCTCGTGCCGCCGGTGCTCTGGCTCTTCGTCCGCCCGTTTTTACGAACCGACGCTTGCCGAAAAAGCGAACGGAACTGACCAAGACGGGCTCGGCGGGTCGCCAAAGGCCGCACTCGGGTCGAGTGCTCTACCCGGAGTGGCGTTTCCATCCGCCCGCTACAGCAGCTCCGCGATCTGCACCGCGTTGAGCGCCGCGCCTTTGAGGAGCTGGTCGCCGGCGACCCAGAAGGCGAGGCCGTTGTCCAGCGCGCAGTCGAGGCGGAGGCGGCCGACCTGGCAGTTGTCGCGCTCGGCGGCGGAGAGGGGGAGCGGGTATTCGCACTTCGAGGGGTCGTCCACCACATCGAGGCCGGGCGCTTTGGCGAGGACTTCGCGGGCGGCGGTGAGCGAAAGGGGGCGCTCGAATTCCGCATGCACGGCCACGCTGTGCGCGCGGTACACGGGCACGCGCACGCAGGTCACGGAGGCTTTGAAAGTCGGATGGTGCATGATGCGGCGGCCTTCGTTTTGCATCTTCATCTCCTCCTTGGTGTAGCCCGTTTCGAGGAACGAATCGACA
>JANPHJ010000256.1:0-2973 GCA_031424395.1 Chthoniobacter sp. | reverse complement strand
CCCGTGAGCGCGACGACGCCCGCGCCGCCGCCGCCGCCGAGCACGCCAGCGCCGCGCAGCAGGCCGCCGCCCTCGCCGCTGACCGCGGCGCCCTCGCCCGCACCGCGGCCGAGCTGGAGGCCCGCTTTGAGCGCGACCTCGGCCGCGTCCGCCATGAGCGCGACAGTATCATCGGCCAGCGCGACGCCCTGCGTGACCGCATGGAAAGGCTCATCGACGAGCAGCGGCACCTCCTCGAGGAAATCTCCGTCCAGGCCAGCCAGACCGCTCTCCGCCACGGCACCGTCCCAGCGCCCGCCGCGCCTGCCGCGCCAGCGCCCAAAACGCGCAAGGCGCGCAAAGAGGCCAACGTCATCGACATCACCGAGGCCGAGATTCTCGCGCCGCAGGCGGCGGAAGGCCGGCTGAATATGCCCCGCATCCGCCCGGTGCAGATCCTGCCCCCGCAGGTGCGCATGCTTTGAGGGCGGCGACCGGTGGCCGGCAAAAGACGCGAAACCACGCGAAAAGATGAAGCCGGAGGCCCGCAGTTTTCGCGTCCTGGCGCGGGTTGCGCGGGCCAAAGGCAAACCGCCGCGCGGCCCGGCCCCGTCGCCCGTCCGCCGCCGCTGGCCCCGCTGGCTGGGCCTCACCGTGCTCGCCGCCCTGCTTTTCCCCGTCGTCGAGGTGGCCCTCGTGCGGTTTGTCGCCCCCCCTTGCACTCCGCTCATGCTGCTGCGCCCGCTGGAAGCGCGGCTCGATGGACGGCCCGCCCCCGCGCGCCAGTACCGCTGGCTCGGCCTGGGCAAAGTCCCGCCCGACTTCCTCCGCTTCGTCCTCACCGGCGAAGACCAGCGCTTCTTCCGCCACCACGGCTTTGACTGGCGCGAAATCCGCCTCGCCCGCGCCCAGGCCGGGCCCGGCGGCGGAGTGCGCGGCGCGTCCACCATCTCCATGCAATGCGCCCGCTCGCTCTTCCTCTGGCAGGGCCGCTCGTGGGTGCGCAAGGGGCTGGAGGTTTATTACACCTTTTGGATGGAACTGCTCCTCTCGAAGCGGCGCATCCTCGAGCTTTACGTTAACGTCATCGAAATGGGCGACGGCATCTACGGTCTCGACGCCGCCGCCCGCGCGCACTACGGCGTGAACCCGCGCACGCTCACCCGCGAGCAGTGTGCCATGCTCGCTGCGCTGCTGCCCGCGCCGCGCGTGTGGCAGCCCCGCGCGCCCTCGCCGCGGCTGAGCGCGCGCTGCGCGAAACTTTTGCGCCAGGAGCGGCAGGTCAGTTTCCCCGAACTGCGCGGGTGGTGAGTCACCGTCCCGGTTCGGGGTCGGTGAAACTGCCGCGCACCGGATCGTAGGACCGCCCGTCGGCCGCGGGCGCGGGCGTAGCGGCGGCGGCCCGGCGCGGGCGGGCGACTGCGGGGCGCGGCGTAGCGTCCTTCGGCCACTCGTATTCGCCGGTCTGCGCGTTGAAAGTGCGGGCGTCGCGACCGGTATGAAGGAGGGCGAGATTCGAGAGCGGATTGTCCAGCGAGTTGCAACCCGCGCAAAGCGCAAGCGCCGCGGCGGCGAGGAGACGGGAGAGTTTCATGCGATGGAAAATGGTGCGTAGCCGGGCTCCGGCGCCGAGTCCAGTGCCGTCCGCTTTTTTGCGCTCGACGGACGGCGGGCGCGCCACGCAGTTTCGCGGCCATGCTATCCCATGTCGTCATCTTCTGGACCCGCCCCGAACTCCCCGGTGCCGCCGACGCCCTCATCGCTGGAGCCGAGCAGTACCTGCGGCCCATCCCGCTCGCCAAAGGCTTTCACATCGGCCGCATGGTGCCGAGCGAACGCGCCGTCGTGGACCAGAGCTACCAGGTCGGGCTGCACCTGCTTTTTGAAAACAAAGCCGCCGAGGCCGCCTACCAAGTGCATCCCCTGCACCTCGACTTTGTGGAAAAGGTCTTCAAACCCAACTGCGCCCGCGCCACCATCTTCGACTTCGCCTAAACCCATGAAACTCCCCGCCCCCCTCCTCGCCCTCGCCGCCCTCGCGTCCGCCACTTGCCCCGCCGCCGGGATCGACCCCGGGCCCGTACGCATCACCGTCCGGCAGGAATCGAAATCCGACCTTAACAAGGACACCAAGGTCCAGTCTCGCACCCTCAAAATCACCCTCGTCAACAGCGGCCCCGACAGCCTGCCGCTGCGCGTGAAGTATGCCTTCTTCGGCCATGCGGCCGAAGGGCATGACACCATCATCATCGACCACAGCGACCTCACCACCCAGCTTCAGCCGAAGAGCGACCAGACGCTCACCACCAAGACCCAGACCGCCACCTTCGTGGATGCGCACATGGACAAAAAAACCAAGGTCAAGGCCAGCGGGCAGCGCTTTACCGGCTGGGGCGTAAAAGTTTACCAGAACGGCAAAGTCATCGCCGAAGCCTGCGAACCCTCCAGCATGCTCGACGACATGGCCACCATGCCCGGCCTCCCCGAGCCCAAGACCAAGCCCGCCGCCAAACCCGCCCCCGCCCCGCCGAAACCCGCGCCCAAACCGAAGCCCGCCACCCCTGCGCCAGCGGCGGCCGCCCCGGTGCTGCCGCCCAACTGAAGGCCGAGCCACGCGCGGACGGTTTTGTTTTGGGTCTTGGGGGGGAGTGGACCGAAAGAAGGGCAAACCACGGGAGACACGGGGCGCAAACGTTCTTGGGTATGGTTCAGTTTCAGCACCAGCTCATCCCATAAAACCTTTCTGCGCCGGCCCTTTCGGGTGCGCGGCTATTTGCTCCAGTCGAGCACCACTTTCCCGCAGTCGCCCGAGAGCATGGCGGCGAAGCCCTGCTCGAATTCGGTGTAGGGCAGGCGGTGGGTGATCGCAGGAGTGATGTCGAGGCCGCTCTGGATCATGACGGTCATCTTGTACCAGGTCTCATACATCTCGCGGCCGTAGATGCCTTTGAGGGTGAGCATGTTGAAAACCACTTTGTTCCAGTCGATGGCGAT
>JANPHJ010000255.1:0-7085 GCA_031424395.1 Chthoniobacter sp. | reverse complement strand
CGCCGAGATGCCGCCGCCGGGACAGCCCCAGATGCGCAGGTCGCGCAGCGTGATGTGATGCGGGCGCGGCTTCTTTTCGTCCTCCGCCTTGAGTCCATCAATCGTGACCCCATTCCCGTTCAGGCGTCCGCTGCTCTTCGGCTTCTCCGCCGCCTTTGCCTCGTCGAGCGTGATTGTGCCCGCCGCGCCTTCGATGTCGAATCCGCTCATCTCCACGTATGCGGAACCCGGTCCAAACTTGATCGCATTCCAGCTCCCGAAACGCAGCAGTGGTCGTGCATTCGGCGCGGCCTTGATGCGAATCGGCGCCTCCGCGGTGCCTGCGCAGTTGAAGCTCGGGAACGTCTTGCCAAGTTCATAAGTCCCCGCCGCAAAAATGAACGTGTCGCCCGGCCTTGCGCTTTCGTTGAGCTTGAAAAACGTGCCCTTCGGCGCGTCCGCCGTCGTGCCTTTCGCGGAGTCCTTGCGAAGTAATACGTCTCCGCGTGCGCGAGGCTGGCGGTGAAAAGGATGAGCGGGAGCAGGAGGCGACTCATGGTTCGCGAGGTGGTGGTGTGGCGGGTGTTGAAAGTGAGCCGGGTTCGGCAATGACGAGGATCCGTGCGGCGGTATCGGCGGGAGTTTGCAGCCGCAGGCTGAGTCGCGTCAGATCTTGGTTCGGAGAGTCGAACGGCTGCCGCGCCGCCGAGACATCCTCGACGGCAAACGTGAATCGCTCCGGCGACTCCACGCGCAGCCGCAACGATTGGCCGGATTGTTTGAGCGTGAAGCCATCCCGCTCGCGCGTGACTGCGGCCTCGGTGAGCCACTGCCACGAGACTTCCGTCGCACGCGCGCCCGTCGTCCATTCGTCGGTGATGACGACGCTGCGGTCCGCGCGGAGTGCAAAGTGACGCGATGCCTTGCGGACCTGGGCGGCGTGGACGGGAGTGAGATCCACGAGAAAGCCGGGCGCGCCATCGCCGCCCGGCGCGGGGCGGATCGTCGCGGTGGCATTCACGTCCGGCAGCGCGGCGTCGAAGCGCAGCAGATTGTGCGACTCGGGACCGCAGCGGAAGATCGTCCAGCGGCGGCTGTCCTGCGCGGTGTTGAAAAGCTCGGTGTTCGGAATGCCGTGGCCGCGCGCGTGCGGATAACTTTCCCGCCCGAGATCCACGGCCCACCGCACGCCGTCCGCTTCGAGGATGAACGATCCGATGTCCATGTGCGCGTGCGAGTCGTTCGCCCGGCCCGCCTTGATCCCGATGAAAGTCGCACGCGGATCATTCCACGCCGAGCGCAGCACCGCCTGCGGCTGCGAACCGCCTTCGCTCCACCACGTCAGCGGGCGCGGCATCGTGGGCGCGGAGACGGGCGATGGCTCCCGCCAGATGAGCGCGAGCGCCATCATGCGGCTGCGGTCATCGCGCGACGTGCCGGACGCGACAGCCTCCGCCAGCGATTTGATCTGGGCGAGATCGCGCTGGATGAGATCGGCGCGCCGCAGTTCGCGCGCGAACCAGAACATGATCGGCTCCAGCCCGATGCCGGAACCGTTGTCGGCGAAGTTGAAAAGCCGCCCGCTCGGCGCGGTCATTTGCAGTGTGTAGTCCGCGGTTTGGAGAAAGCCGGGAGCGCGTTCGAGATCGCACGTCGCGCTGAAAGTCGTGCGCAGCGCCTCCCTCATCAGCGCATAGAAAGTGGTGCCATAAGCCCAGTAGTCCGGCCCTTCCGAGTATGCGCCCGCAGGGGCGTAGAGCGCCGCGTAACGCGGCATGTGCTCCAGCGCGCGCTCGACGATCTGCCGCGCCAGCGCCGGCTCGCGCTCCGCCACCGCCAGCGCGCCGATCACGAGTCCGCCGTGGCAGACGGCCGTCCAGTTGTTGCTCCCCGCGACCCACGTCTTCTCCTCGCCGACGAGCAACGACGCACGCAGCGCCTTCTCGATGATGGCATTCGCAAACTGCGCGCGCTCCTCCGCCGTCAGCGCGTCATGCAACCAATCCAGACCGACCGCCATGCCGAGCGCGCCTTCCGCCGTGTCGAGGAAGTGCTGCGGATACCAGTTCGGCAACTCCGCCATCGTCTTCATCTCCAGCTTCGCCCTCGTGAGAAAACGCACCTCGCCCGTCAGCCGAAACATCATCGCCAGCGAAAGAATGCGCCCCTGCGCCTGCCGCATCGGCCCATGCCAGAACGCGCCCTTGTCCACATACGCGACCGGCGGCTCATCGAGCACGCGCGTCGCCGTGTCGCGCACGACAGCGAAGAGCTGTCGCGAAACTTCATCCGTCGCGACCTGCTTCCGCAGCACATCCCAGCGCGCCGCATTCGCAAAGAGCCTCGGATGCTCCGGCAGCGAATCCCAAGCCAGCGTCGGCGGCGCAGCCTGCATCGGAAAAGGGAGACACAGCATGCAGGCGAGCATGCACGGGAGCAGTCGGTTCATTGGGCTACATGGAAACATCTGCCGTTACTTTACGAGGTGATAAATCATCGCGTGGATGCTGCAGGTGAACGGCTGGCCATTCGCGCCTTCGGGCGCGGGTTGCGCGGAGAAGGTGCTGGGCCAGACCCGTGGTCTTTTGCCTTATGGATTCAGCTTCGGAATGAGTGTCCTCGCCGTGGCGGCATTCCCGTCCGCATCGGGATGCACGCCGTCTTTCATCATCGTTGCCTCGGGCATGGCTCCGTAGAGGTTCACGAAATCGCAGCCGGGATCCTTCCCGAGCTTCCCAATGCCATCGCCGAGTTAACGCAATCTTCCGGCGAACTCATTGACGATGGGCTTACTCGCAACGAGCGCGAGTTTGTTGAAGTTTGGCGGGCTTGCGGGCACGCAACACTTGCACGGCAGTTCCTCGCAGGCCGTCGCGCTGTCGCAATGCAAACCTTCGCGCACCCGGCTTCCAGTGTGAGTCAGGGCCGCGTGACTTGGAGATGCACAAAGCACCTTGCGACTCCGCTGCCCGCAGGCACGGTGACTTTGATTTGCTGGGTGACTCCGTTGTCGCTGAGCACGGTCGGCGCAGTCACGCCTGCGGTGCTCCAGTCATTGGTCAGCCTGTCGCTCCATTCGACGGTGAAGGTCACGCCATCGGCGAGCGCTGCATTGGAGCGGGTGTAGGTGAAGTCCAACACTGCACCATTTTTCACCAAGGTCTGCGTCGTCCTTGTCGTGGAGTTGGGATTCTGCGCGGTGGCAAACTCCATGAGATTCACTTCGCCGTCGCCATTAGCGTCGAAAGTGTCGGCAGCCGTGCCGGTGTTTTGCGTGGTGCCAAAGTATTGCTGCCGCCAGTTTTGCTGCTGCGTGAGGACCGCCATCGGCACGCTCGCGGCGACGCTCAGGCCGCTGAAAGTGGCGACGCTTTGCCGCGCAAGGCTGGTGATTTCGGTGGCGGTCATCACGCCGCGGAAGAGCGCGGTGTCGTCGAGCCAGCCGTTGAAGTAACGTGAAGCCGTGGCGGCGCTCGTGCTGGCGATGCCGCCGATGACGAGCGGCAAATCCTGACGCAGCGCCCACGTCACGACGGTGGGTGAGCCGACTTGGACACCGTTGAGATAAAGGCGCACGGTGCCTGTGTTGTCGGCGGTTTTCTCGAACGTGATGGCGGCGTGGTGCCAGACGTTTTGCACGGCGGTGCCTGGGCTGATGATGGTGAGGTCGCCAGCGTTCGAGGCGTTGTAGTGTTCGAGGCGGAGCGTGTCGGAGTTACCGCCGCAGCGCAGTTGCAGCTCGTCGCCGTTGCCGCTGAAACCATCGCCCGCGCCGATGTAGAAAAGGAAGTCGTCGGTGGTGCGGCTCGCACGTTTGAACCACGTCGCGAACGTCCACGAGCCGTTGCTCATTTCGAGATTCGAGCGCGTGACGGTGCGGCTGAGTTTCGCTGCATTCGGGCTGGCTTCGGTGAGGCGCAGGCTCTGCGCGCTGTTCGCGCCGAGCGCGGCGGGCGTGTCGTTTTGCAAAGCGACGGTGCCAGTGCCGACGAGCGTTTGCGTGGCGTCGCGTTCTTGGCCGCTGGCGTCAAGCGTGGTCGTGGACTCGAAATCGTAATGCCACACGACTTCCTGGTGCAGGCCACGGTCGCTCGCGGTGAAGTCAAATGCCGCCGCGCCGCTGCTGCCTGCGGTCGGCGTGAAGCGCGCGGTCTTTCCATCGGCGAGCAACGCAACGGTGCCGCCGGTCGCGTTGCTGACGCTGAACTTCAAGTTGGCGTTTGGCGTTTCGCCATCGGCCACGCGCGCGGTGAGGTCCGCATCCACGGGCGATGCGGCCATGGCGGCGACGCTCGCATTTCCTGAAACGACAGGCCGCGTGTTCACGGTCTCCGTCCAGTCGTGGAAATTGGAAATCACCACGCGGTTCGCACTGAAGAGGTGCAGGTGACCTTGCTGCGCCTGACTCATCCACGGGTTGTCGAGCACCGGCCAGCTTTGGTAGTCCACAGTCACGCCATTGATTTTTCCCGCGAGGCCAAAGGTGAGTTCCAGCACGTCGCCGCGGCGGTTCGTGTAGATGAGCTTCGGTGCGGCGGCGTTGATGCCGGTTTTGTCGGTCACGGTGTTCGCGAGGATCTCGCTGCGGAAGGCCGCCAGACGGTCCGCCGCGGTCGCCTGCGGATACTCCGAGGGCGCGGCGGTTTCCACGATGACGCCCTGCTTGTTGCACGCATATTGGAAGCCGGGGCTGCCGGAGTAGTTCGCAAACGTGTCGGTCAGTTGGATGGAGACGAGGACTTTGTCGTAATGCAGGAAAATCCGCCCGAGCGCGTCGCTCTGGTCAATGTAGGCGAGGTAGCCGTTAGGGATGTCGCCTTTGATGTATTCGTTCGCCCAGTTGCCGTTGTTGCCCGTGCTGCCGCCGCCGCCGACCGGCATGTTATAGACGGCAATCACCGTGCCCTCGTGCTGGAGCGTGTCTTCCCAAACGGAGATGCCGCCCGTGGAGCCACTGTAGGTCGTGGGCGTGGTGATGGTAATCATCGAGTCATTCCCCGGCGGCGAATCCCACGCGACGCCCCAGCGGTTGCCCTGATAGCCGTCCTGGATGCCCGCTGTGTTCACATCCAAGAGGTTCAAGCTGCCGTAGGCGTTGTAAGTCACATCGCCTTCCACCTGACTCCACAGCGCGTAGCTGGGTGTCATCCAGCATTGTTTGAAATAGGCCACGTCGCCGCCGCTGAGATAGCGCTGGGCGAGCGAGCGGCGCGTGTAGCTCTGCGTGCGCTGCTGGCCTGCGGCCAAAATTTCCGCCGTCATTGCGGGGAACTGCGGCGTGAGAAATGGAGCAGTCGCAAACGAATCGAAATACGAACTCGGTGTCGGCCCGCCAAAAAGCAGGTGCCACGTCCAGCCCGTGATGTCGTAGGCGCTCTGCTGGTCCGCCGCCCTACCGCGCGTGGCGGACACACACCAGCGCCCGTTTTGCATATAGCCAGCAGCCTCCGCCAGCGCCCAATTCACCACCATGCGCGCCTTGTTTCGCACCTCCGCGTCCTGCGCGAACTCCGCCAGCGTCTCGATGGGTGCGAGCGTGTATTGCAGGTAATGAGCAGCGTTGTGCTCCTCGTGATTTTGGAACGGCGTCTTGTTGAGAATGTGCAGGATGAAATGCTTCCCGCTCGCGCCGCCGATGCCATTCGACGCACTCGCCACCGAGTTCACCGTCGGCCCCCACACGCCATTCGCGAGGTAGGATGCCGTCGCGAGCATGAAGCGCTGGTTCGGCGTCGAGCCGTTGTTATAGGCATCCGCGCCCACGTAAATCTGCTGGTAGCGGTCCTTCAGCGTCTGCGGAAAAAGATGATTCCAGCGCAAGTAAGCATCCATGCCCGGCCACATCGAGAAGCCCGCGTTCGCGCTCTCGGCGTTCGCATCCTCGACGGCGGTGGTGATGTAAGAAATCCCCGTCGCCGTGTCGCCGCGCAGCAGCCGCCCCGTCGCGCACCAAAATCCCGTGCGCCCGATGCGATGCGGGCCACCTCCAGTCTGCCCCAGATTCGGAACTTCAGTGGAGAGCCAGTCGAGCATCGCATCGTGCCGCTGCGCGAAACTCGTGCCGGTCTGAAACGGCGCGGAATAGGTCAAGTCGCCGAGCACGCCCGCCACGTTGAACGCCTGCACCGCATAGGTATAGCTCGTGTAGCTGCCGATTGATTCGGAGTAAGTCGTCGCATTCGCCGCGAGCGTCGCCGCCAGTTCCAGCGAGCCATCCGCCAGCACGCGATACACGCGGTAGCCCGTTTCATTCGCCGCATTATCCGTCCATGAAAAGGAAAGCTGCACCACCGCTTCATTCGTCGCGCCGACGATGCTCAACACCGGCCCGCTCGGCGATGGGTCGTCGATGCGCTGAATCGCCACGTCATTTCCCGAGCCGCCGACCGCAAAGCCGCTGCCGCCAAAACTCGACGTAAAACTCACGCGCCACCACTTCCCACCGAGGTCGAGTATCCCGCCATCGCCGACGCCCGACAGCGTGCCCGTCGTCGTGCCCGCGCCGTTGTTTTTTACAAGATTGAGCGTGTCGCCAATCGCCGCCGTGTAGCCGAGCGAAGCGTTGAGCGCGCCCGCGAGCGAGACATTGCCGCCCGTCACCACGAGCGAGTCATGCGCCGCCGTGCCGTTGAGTTCCAGGGCCAGCGTCGCGCCCGCGCCGAGCGTGAAGCCGTTTGAAATCGTGAGCGCGCCCACGCCGCCCGAGCCGGGGAAAATCGTCGCCCCGCTCGCCGCTGTCAGCTTTCCCGTCACCGCGCCACCGCCGGAAAACGTCTTCCCATTTCCCACCGCAAATCCCGCCGGATTCGCGGACACATTATACGTCGCTCCGCCCGCCACCTCGACCGACGGCACGCTGCTCAGCGTCCCGCTCGCGCCCAGCGCCAGCGTGCCGGAGCTAATCACCGTCGCGCCAGTCATCGTGTTACTGCCGTTCAAAGTTAGCGTGCCGGTGCCCGCGTAATTCAGCCCCGTCGCGCCCGTCGCGTAGATTTCGCTGCTCGCATTTCCGCCCGCGAGTCCGGCGATGCTGTGCGAATTCGACGACGTAATCGTCGCCGCCACGCCACTCGCATTCGTGAACGTGATGACGCCGCTCGTCGGCA
>JANPHJ010000254.1:0-4240 GCA_031424395.1 Chthoniobacter sp. | reverse complement strand
ACCTGCGTGCCGACCGTCGGCTCGCCGTCGATGGGCAGCAGCTCGCGGTAGCGCCACATGGTATGCGGGCGGCTCTCGATGGCCTGCCGCGTGAGCACCGGGCGGATGGCGTCGTAGTCGTAGGCGGCCTCCAGTGGGCCGAAGTCGAAGTCGCAGACGTGGATGGCCTGCTTGGGATAAAGGCGGCCGCACTCGCGGCATTTGAGGCTGGTGAAGTAGGGCGATGGTTTGTCCATAGGTCGTGTGGGACTTCCATCGAGGATCGAGTGGCGACTAAGACAAAGATTCTGAGGCTGCGACCTTGGAATCCCTTCTCATCTTTTCCTCCGGCGCTTGCACGCCTTCGGCTGGATTTGGCACCTGGTCCCCGCTACTTGCGTAGCGAGCGGTTGCCGTGACTTCATTGGGCCAGTCCCTCGGTCACTCTTGATGAAAGTGGGCGGAAAGTAGGGAGCCCCGCCGGGGGCGTCAAATGGTTTTTCCCGCGTTGGGATTTTGGGCGAAAAGTGATCTTCCTTCCGCGCCCGCGCGCCGGGCAGACTCGCCGCCATGTTTCCCAACTCTCGCCCAAGAACCATTCGCGCAGCTTTGTTCATCCTCCTCGCAATCGCGCCGCTGCGGGCTGCTGAGCCGGTGGTGCCGGACGATGTCGTCTTCGAGCGCGGCGTCGAATTTTCCAATGCGGCCGACCAGCATCTCCAGCTCGATCTCGCCCGGCCAAAAAATGGCGACGGGCCGTTTCCGGCGATCGTCTGCATTCACGGCGGCGGCTTCCGCGCGGGAACGCGCGACGGCTATGACAAGCTGTGTCTGACGCTGGCGCAGCGCGGCTACGTGGCCGTGACGATCACCTACCGGCTGTCGCCCGCCGCGCAGTTCCCGGCAGCGGTGCAGGACTGCAAGGCCGCGGTGCGCTGGCTGCGCGCCAACGCGGCGAAATATCACGTCGATCCCGCGCGCATCGGCGCGACCGGTGGCTCGGCGGGCGGGCATCTCGCGCTGTTCCTCGGCGTGACCGCGGGCGCGAAGGAATTTGAGGGCGAGGGCAATCTCGACCAGTCGAGCGCGGTGAGCTGCGTGGTGAGTTATTCCGGGCCGAGCGATTTCACGAAATCTTACGGCAAGAGCGTGGATGCGGCGGAGGTGCTGCCGCTTTTCTTCGGCGGCGATCTCACGACGAAGCTGCGCGAGCACATCATCGGCAGCCCGCTCTCGTGGGTCACGCCGCACGCCGCGCCGACGCTGTGCATCCACGGGACGGCCGACAACTACGTGGCCTTCGAGCAGGCGCAGTGGATGGTCGAGCGGCTGAAAGCGTGCGGCGTCGAGGCGGAGCTGCTCGCCTTTGAAGGCGCGGGCCACGGCCTGAAAGGCGACGACGTGCAGAAAGCGGACGCCGCGATGCAGGCGTTTTTCGACGCGCATCTGCACCCGGCGGGACGCTGAAAGACTGCCTCACGCAAAGGTCGCCAAGGCCGCAAAGGAAAAGGATTTTGTAAAAACCTTTGCGTCCTTCGCGCCCTTTGCGTGAGGCCAAATCCGCGCGGATTTTCAGCCGAAAAAGCGCGCGCATTTTCCGCGCGCCGCGGCCCGCGAGATGTGCATTGACCGACCTCCGCGCGTGGCTAGCCTGCGCCGTCCTATGAGTTCGCTGAACAAAAAATTTCCGCGCCTGCTGCCGGAACCCATTCGCAAAGGAGCCAAGGTCGCCGACCTCATCGACACCGCTTTCAAAGCCTATAACGGCGGCCGGCTCGCCGAGGCGTGCCGCCTTTTCTCGGGCAAGATGATCGCGGGCGACGGCTGCGTGGGCATGTCGCTGACCGGCGCGCTCACGCCCGCGGGGCTGGGCCGCTCGGCCATCGTGCCGCTGCTGAAGGCGGGCTTTGTGGACTGGATCATCTCGACTGGCGCGAACCTCTACCACGATCTCCACTACGGCCTCGGCATGCACCTTTTCGCCGGCTCGCCGTTTTTGAACGACGTGGATTTGCGCCGCGACGGCATCATCCGCATCTACGACGTGCTCTTTGATTACGACGTGCTGCTCGATACCGACGCCTTCGTCCGCCACGTCATCCAAGGCCCCGAGTTTCAGCGCACCATGGGCAGCGACGAGTTCCATTTTCTCCTCGGCAAATACGTCGCTGAACGGGAGCGCAAGCTGGGCATCAAGGAAACCAGCGTCCTGAGCGCCGCCTACCGCTATGGCGTGCCCGTTTTCACCAGCTCGCCGGGCGACAGCTCCATCGGCATGAACGTGGCCGCGATGGCGCTGCGCGATTCGAAGCTGCTCATCGACACGAACCGCGACGTGAACCAGACCGCAGCCATCGTCTATGGCGCGAAGTCGGGTGGCGCGACTTCGAGCGTGTTCATCCTCGGCGGCGGGTCGCCGAAAAACTTCATGCTGCAAACGGAGCCGCAGATTCAGGAGGTCATGGGCATCGAGGAGCGCGGGCACGACTACTTCCTGCAATGCACCGACGCCCGCCCGGACACCGGCGGCCTCAGCGGCGCGACGCCCGGCGAGGCCGTGAGCTGGGGCAAAATCGACCCCGAAAATCTGCCCGACTGCGTGGTCTGCTACGCCGACTCCACCATCACCCTCCCGCTCATCACCGCCTACGCTTTGACCAAAGCCAAGCCGCGCAAACTCAAGCGTCTCTACGATCGCCGCGACGCGCTCTACGAAAAGCTCCGCGCGCAATATCTCAAGCACGGCCAGGTCACGAAAGTCGAACACCGCACCGATCTCGCGAAGCCGAAACGCGGGCGCTCCGGCCGCTCCGTCACCGGCACGAAACGCTGATTCATGCCGAAGCCCGACCCGCGCGCCCTGCTCTTCGAGCGCATCCGCACCCGCCCGCCGAAGTTCGTCCACGTCCGCGGCGTGCCTTACACCGTCACCCACGAGATCGCGGAAAATCCGAGGACGCGGACCACCTCCACCTCACGCTTGAAGTCCCGCCCTTTGGCCGCCTCCGCGCGGCGGTGAACACCTTTTCCCGGCTCAACCGCGCCGCCGGCTTCGACCCGCGCATCCGCATGGGCATCGTCTCCGGGCCGTACGAAAAAAAGCCCGAGCCCGGCCTCGAAGAACTGCCCGGCCAGGACTACGCGCAGCTCGAAGCCATCCTGCCCATTGCCTACGAGCACTACGACCGCGAGCCGCTCGCCACGCTGCTCATGGAGAAAATGAAACGCGCCGTCCGCGCCGAAGTCTGGGGCGAGCTGTATGCGCGCGAGCACCTCGGCATCCACCAGATCCACAGCCGCCGCGCGAGCTGCGCCGTGAGCCTCGATCTCCACAACCGCGACGGCGCGCTCAAGCTCTACTACCCCGACGGCCTCTCCGAACTGCTGCTGTTCAAATTCTGCGGCCAGCCGTAGCGGCGGCAATGTAGGCGGGACTTCCCTGTCCCGCGCGGCGGGACGGGCGGAGGCCGCAGGGTGGTGCGGAGCGCACACGCGTGTCCTCCCGCCTCGCTGCGCTCGCCCACGCGGGACTGGGAAGTCCCGCCTACATTGTCGTCATGACTGCGACGTTTGACCCCGCCCACGCTGCCGCGTAGGCTCGCCGCCCTTTTCCAAAAACAAGCCGCGCGCGATGAATTACAAAGACACTCTCCTCCTGCCGAAAACGGATTTTCCGATGAAGGCCGATCTCGTGCAGCGCGAGCCCGCGCGGCTGGCGCAGTGGGAGGCCGCGGGGCTTTACGAGCGCATTCAGGACGCGCGGAAGGACGCGCCGCTTTTCGTCCTGCACGACGGCCCGCCCTTCGCGAACGGCGATGTCCACATGGGAACGGCGCTGAACAAAGTGCTGAAAGATTTGATCGTGAAATCGAAAACGATGGCCGGTTTTCGCGCGCCGTTCGTGCCGGGCTGGGACTGCCACGGGCTGCCCATCGAGTTCAAGGTGGTGAAGGAATCGCGCGGCCTTTCGCCCGTCGAAGTACGGCAGAAAAGCGAGGCGTATGCGCGCAAGTTCATCGACATCCAGCGCGGTCAGTTCAAGCGGCTCGGGGTGTTTGGCGACTGGGCCAATCCGTACCTCACGCTCGCGCCCGGCTACGAGGCGGAGGTGCTGCGCGCCTTCGCGATCTTCGTGGAAAAGGGGCTCGTGTATCAGGCGAAGAAGCCCGTGTCCTGGAGCACTGGCGCGCAGACGGCGCTGGCGGAGGCGGAGGTGGTGTTCGCGACACGTAATTATCCTTCAATGTTTGTGAAGTTCTGA
>JANPHJ010000253.1:0-13530 GCA_031424395.1 Chthoniobacter sp. | reverse complement strand
ACCTGCGCGCCCGTGCCGCGCGAGCCCGAGTGCGTGAGCAGCGCAAGGTATTCGCCCGGCTCAAGGCCGAGATCGTTTTGCTCGACCGTGAACGCGCCGAACTCGACGAAGTGGTTGCCGCTTCCGCTCGTGCCGAGCTGCGACCACGCCTTGTCGCGCAGGCGCTGCGTTACTGGCGAAACACTCCAGTCTTCGTCCATCACGTCATGTTCGCGGCGGTCCTTGAACGAGCAACCCATGCCGAAGCGCGTCTCGCTCTCGATGAGGTTCGCGAGACGGTCGCGCTGGCCGGCGAGGGTGTTCGCCTTGCGATCATAGACGGTGAGCTTCATGCGGCACGCGATGTCCACGCCCACGGCGTAAGGAATCACCGCGTTGTCGGTCGCGAGCACGCCGCCGATCGGCAGGCCGTAGCCCAGGTGTGCATCCGGCATGAGCGCGCCCGCCACCGCGACCGGCAGCGCACACGCATTGGCCATCTGCTTCACCGCCTCGGCTTCGAGGCCCTCGCCCCACTGGCGCCACGGCGCGAGTTCCGCGCGCGGCGTGAACGCCGGGCGATAGATTGCACGAGCCATCGGCGCGCGCAGTTCATCGGCGAAGAACGCCGGCGGATTAGCAACGATGTTAAAAATCTCAGCCGCGAGCAACGCACCGTCCTTGCCCTGCGCGATGAAGCTCTGGATGAACTCGTGCGCGAGCTTGATCGGCTCGCCGACAGGCACGCCGAGGCGGATGAGGTCTTTGGTGTTCATGGTTGTGGTTCGTTTGAAAATGGTAGAGCGCCGCGTGCGGGCACACTCCGAGTGCGCAGCGGTGTTTGTTCTTTTTTGTCGAAAGGATACAGCCGGGGAAGGCTTGTCACCCTCCCCGGCTGCGTTGATGCCATTCCTCAGTCGAGGAATGCGACGTTCGCCATTTGGCGCGTCGTGTTCTCGGTGTTCATCCAGACCTGGTGCCACTCGTGCAGCGTGATGGTCGCGTGGTCGCGGTGACGCACGGTGCCGCGCGCAAACACGCCCGCATTGCGGACGCGCTACTGCCAGCCCCAGCGCACGGCCTTCGGGTCGCGGGCGATTAGTGCTTGGTATTCCGACTTGGTAATCCCGTTCGGAAAGCGCGCGCAAGTGCGCACCCGTTCACCGGCGGTGCGGACACCTCGGCGACCATGTGCGGCTTGCCACCTCCGCGACGGATTAAAGTGACCCTTACTTGAGCTCAGATATTTTCAATGGCTGATTCGGATCAGTCACAACCCACTGCGAGAGCGCGGGATCGAACTTGATGTTCACCGTTCCCAGCCTGCCGCTGGCTGCTTTCTTCGGCCAAAGGCACCAGAAACCTTCCCAATCGCCGGGCGAGGCGTCCGCAATGGCGTTAAACTTTACGGCGGGCGTGGTCTCCGTGGCCAGTGTCTGCACTTGTTTTCCGCTCGGGGAATACAGCTCGTTCAGACTGGTTTCTCCCGGCGAACTGGTGTTGACCGTAATGTAGAATTCACGCAGCGAAGCCGGGACATAAAAGTAAATCGGTGAGGTCTTCGCGTCGAAGCGCAAACCACGCTTGCCCGGATCCGTAAAGTTATGAATCGCGAACGGCGCGCCGCGGAATTCCATTTCAAAACGCGCGGTCGTGCTTTCGATATCCAGATAGCAAACCTGTTTTTCGCTAGTCGTGAAACGAATGATTTCGCCGGTGTTCATCACGCCGCTCTGGATGTTTTTGCCAAACGCGTCGTAGATTCCGTAACGCACGATATCGACCTGATTGGCGACCCTAACCGGCTTGATTTGAATCTCGCTGTCAGCGGTTGGGTAAAACAAAATGCGATTGGCTTGAATGGTCGAAAACACATTCGGCGCGGTCAAGCCGGTCTGCGGATTCGCCAATTTCGGGAGCAGTTCGACTTTGACCGGCGCGTAGACTTTTTCGGCTTTTGTGATGCCGACAGCTGGTGCGTTCTCAATGCCAAATCCGGGCACGTCGCCTTTTAGCAATTCCGCGAGCTGCGTGTTGGTGCGATATAAAGGCGAGGTTGTCGTATTCGGATAAACGCCAAAGTCGCGCACCTGCCACTGCATCAACATGATGTGCTGGCCGAACAATTGAAGGCGAGCCCTTTGTTGAGGAGTTGCTTTTGCGGAGGCTTTTTCCGCTTCAAGGTAGAGCTTTTCAACGCGCGGATATTGCACTCCCAAAACTTGACGCACGAAAGCGGGCGAAGCGGTGTAAGCGATGCCTTGGTCTTTGTTGTAGTACTGCTTAATCGCCGCGTCCATGCCCTGATAAATCTGTTCAACTTTGAGACCGGCCTCGGCTCCGTAAGCTCGCACGTAAAACTCGTGCGCTAGGGCGTTTGCGTCCAGCTTCGGATTCCACATCAAGCGCGCGAACAAATAATTTTTGACGCCGGATTGTCCCCACGTCGAATTGGACGTGATATCGAGATGCTTGACGTTGTATTTGGCCAGACGCGGAAAAATGAAGTTCAAGATCTCCGGCGCGGGCGGCGTAAAATATCCACCTTTGAAGAAGTTGGGCAAATCGTAATACCCTAGATTCGAGGTTTTGGCTCCCCACGCTTGAAACAGTTCATCCCATTCTTTCTGCACACTGGGACGATAAAGCTGATAGCCGTAGCTGTTGCTGGTCGCGAGAACGGGAAAGAAGTTCGGCTCCAGCGGCGGAATTCCCGTGGACGGTGGATACAAGTGATCGGCGTAGATATAGCCTGCGACCATGCGGTCGGGCAGGGCTTTGCCGACGATTTTCGCGACATCGTTATAAAATTTCAGCATCAACGGCGTGACGGAAAGCCCGCCGCGTGGGTCTTTGTCATACAGCACTTTGCTGGCGGCGCTTTCGCTCCAGTTGGCGCTGTCGGTGGCGGACAGCGAAGCTGTAAAACGATCGGGGTGATCCTGCAGAAATTTGATGGTCGTATCCGCGACATACTGCACCAGTTCGGGATTGGTAGTTTCGATTTTATAGCGGTCGCCGACGGGTAGCGTGCGCTTGCCGCCGATCTCAGCAAACCACTCGGGATGTTGCGCGAACAACGAAGGCGGTACGATTTGCGCCCAACTGTGCGAATGTTTGACCGATATCGAATTGCCCAATTTCAGGTGGCGCTGCCATTCTTTCACCGATTCCTTCTCGGTTTGCACAGACGTCAGAGTACGGCTCGGGAAAGCAGGCGCTTCGGTGCGGTCAACTACGGGAATGGCGATGGCTTTGAGCTTGGGAATATCGGCACCCATTTCTCCAGGCAGGAGCCAGCGCACGTTGAAATAATCTTCCAGGAAAGTGTAGACGCCGTTCGCCGTGCCGTTGCTCGTGCCGCGCTGCGGAGTTAACTCTTTGTCGGCTGTGTCCGGCCCGAAAATGAAAATGTTGCCGCCGCGCGTAGCGATGCGGAAACCTTCGAGCGGAATTGCGTTGTCCATCAGGCCGGATTTACGCGCCACTGCAGTGTCGCCGACCGAGATATATCGATTGTTCGGTACTGCAGGGGAGCTGACCAGCGGCAGCTTCGCACCGGTGGACTGTTCAATGTACCATTGCAATTCATCGGCGGCCTTGCTGACCGATGACGGCGCATTCGCCGCGCGCACAATGCTGTAAGCGCTCTTGCCTTCGCTGACGAGAACCGTGTTTTGCTGCGCGCGAGAGACGCCTGCCTGTACCAAAAAAAGGGCGGCGAGCGGGCACGAACGCATGAGCCGCTCAGCGCGCTTGATGAACATCTTCCGAGTCTCTTTTTCGGGTTCAAATGCCATAGGTAAGTCGATCCATCAACACGATGGCCTGTGAGTTGGCGATAAAAAGTGCCGCCCGTCCTTCGATTCACGCCTTTCTGAGGAAAGGGGGATTTGAACGAGTGACAACATGCGCTTTACGCATGTGCTCTACCAACGGAGCTGCGGAGGAATTCCGATCTCACTGCCGCAAGAATGAAAACAATTCCCGGGAGAAAAACCGGCGTGAGCCTCGGCCCCGTAAGGTGGAGGCGGCGGGAGTCGAATCTACATATGCCGAAGTGACCCATACCTCGCTGCTGGGAAAAGTGGTGAACCCGTTGGGACTTGCACCCACCTGAGCCGCTTAAAAGGCGGCGGCTTCGCTACCAAAGCTTCGGGTTCAAAGTGGTAGTCGCGGCTGAATGCGTGACGCGAAGCGTCGATAGCAACGGGTCGCGGAGCGCACTCTGGATGGAGGCAGGAGCCTCAACTCGAACCAGCACTGGCGGCGTTCTCGACGCCGTGCCTCTTCCAGTTGGGCTACGCGACCGTTGTTGTGAATTGGCACCCGTGGCCGGATTGCCGCTCCGGTGGCTACGCAGTTTGCGCTCCGCGTTGTACAGGAGGGCGCTCACACGCCACGCGTTCGCACCGGCTAGGACCGAGGCGGCGGAAGGAAATAGCGGCGGTCGGTGGGTGGGCGAGCAAGGCTTGAAAGGCGAGGCGCTTGGCTCTTGGATTGCCACTCCGGCGGCCCGCAAGATGCGCTCCGCGGCTGGGCAGGAAGCGCTACCGCGTCACGCGCTCACGGGCGTTTGATGAAATGGCGGAACGCGGACGGTATGCTCCCCATCACGCAAAATGCGCGACGATCTCTTTAGCAAAGAATGCACGCGCGGCAGTGCCTCCAAAAACAAGGGCCACTAACTCGCATGTGCGGGAGCCAGTCCCGGCTCGCTTGTCCGGTTCACGTTCCAATGGTGCCCACGACAGGAGTTGCACCTGCACTGTCCGAGATTTTAATTCGGCACCTCTGCTATTGGGCTACGCGTCGCCCTTCCCCCACTGCCACGAGCACGGATCCGCCGATCAAATTGAACGCGGGTTCCAACCGGTGCCGTGACCCGGGTCCGGGCGCGGTGTTTTTGACCAACGGAACGTGAACCGGAAGCGCCTGGGTGGCCGCGCCAACCGCCGGGAGACCGCGCGCGGCGCAGCGCGGGAGCGGGCGCGGCTCAGCGGGGCGTGTTGGCGAAGAAGGGATTGTTCGCGACAGGGCCGCGCGCGGTGCTGACGACGATACCGGCCTGACCGCTGATCCTCACGCGGCTGGGCGCGGGATTTTCCACCGAGCCGACTGGCCCGGCGACGGACCTCGGCAGCGCCACCGGCGTCGCGACCGCGACGGGCGACGATGTCGGCGCGGGCTGCTCCTGTTCGGCCGTGCGGTTTTCCAGTCCGTCGATCATGCGGCGTATGTGCCGGTATTTCGACCGCGGGCGGAGGACGGCGAGGCTGCGCTGCGGGTCGCCCCATTGCAGGTTCTCGATGGTCACCTGGCGCACGCCCCACGCGTTCATCGCGGAGCGCGACGGTTTGTAGAGGTCGATGGTGTTCGTGCCCGCCAGCGCCCAGCCGTAGTCATCGACGCGGTAAAGCTCGCCCGTTTCCTGGATGCGGAAAACCGTGCCTGCAGGCCAGCGCGACCAGTCGGCCGCGGCGCTGTTGATCGCGCCGCATTGGAGGGAGCCGCCGAGCGCGTTGTGATTGGTGTACTGCACATGGTCGTCCTCGGTGTGCGTGTAGGCCGTGGTGCGCACGGTCTGAAACTGTGTGCGGGCGATGGGCTTCTGGTATTTCGGCAGCGGGCGCGGCGAAGAGCAGGCGGCGGTCACTGCGGCGAGCGTGGCGAGGAGGATGCGGGGAGCGAGGGTGCGCATGCGCGGAGGGTAGGGGCATTCTCCGTGGTGGCGAGCTGGAAAATTGCGTGCCGGTCACGGCGCGAGCGCGCGCTCGGGGAAGTCGGTGAAGACGCCATCGACGCCCCACTCGCGCAGGCGGGCGAGGTCGGCGGGCTCGTTCACGGTATAGACGAAAACCTTCAGCCCGCGCCGGTGCGCATCCTGGACGAAACGCCGCGTGACATAGCGCAGCGCGGGATGCACCGCGCCCGCGCGCACATGCCGCGCGCTGAGCGCATAGAGTTTCGTGGGCCGCGTGAGCAGCAGCGCGACGGGGATGCGCGGGTCGCTGATGGCGCGCAGCTCGGCGCGGTGAAAGGACGACACGACGAAGTCCTCATAGCCCCAGCCGCGCCGCTCCACGAACTCCGCGATGAGCGCGCGCACGGGCCCGGCGGTGCGCCGGCCTTTGAGTTCGATGTGGATGACGGCGCGGCGCTCCACCGTCTCGAAAACCTCGCGCAACGTGGGGATGCGCTCGCCCAGCCCGGCGTCGAGCGCGCGCAGTTGCGCGAAAGTTTTCCGCGAGAGGTAGCCGCGTCCGTCGGTCGTGCGCTCCAGCTTTGCGTCGTGGATGACCACTAGCTCGCCGTCCACAAACCACACGTCGATCTCAATTCCGTGCGCGCCGAGCGCCAGTGCGCGGCGGATCGAGCGCAGCGTATTTTCCGGCTCATGGCCGCGCGCGCCACGGTGGCCGATGCAGAGAAAGGTGGGAGGTGGAGTCATGCGGATATGAGCCACGGATGAACACGGATGGACACGGATTGGAAAGGCTCAACATCCGGGTCCATCCGTGCTGATCCGTGGCTCCTCTGCCTTTTCCGGCGGATCGCCGCGTCGCCCAAGATGAAGTGGGCAGCGCGCACCGCCGGGCTTTACCCGCCCGCGCGCCGCGCGTAGCTTCGGCGGCCTCATGCGATTTCAGACTCTTTACGAAGGCCGTCACATCTTTGCCATCATCGCCGCCATCGGCGCGCTGGGCTGGCTGCTCGGCTGGATGTGGCTCATGTGGCTCGCCACGGCGCTGCTGCTTTTCTGCCTCAATTTTTTCCGCGACCCGGAACGTCCCGCGCCCGAGGGAGAGGAGCTGATCCTCTCCGCGGCGGATGGGGTCGTGGCTGACATCGTGGAGATCGAGGAGCACGAAGTTTTGAAAACGAAATGCCGGCGCGTGGGCGTCTTTCTCTCGGTCTTTGACGTGCATGTGAACCGCGCGCCCATCGCCGGGAAGATCACCTACGTGCAGCATCATCCCGGCCTCTTCCTCGACGCGCGCCATGCCGAGTGCTCGGAGAAAAACGAGGCGCTCACCTGGGCCTTCGAGGGCCAGCGCGCCACGCTCGTGGTGCGGCAGCTCACCGGGGCGATTGCGCGGCGCATCGTGCCGTGGTCGAAAGTGGGCGACGATGTCCCGCGCGGGCACCGCTTCGGCATGATCCGTTTTGGCTCGCGCACGGAAATTTACCTGCCACTCGATGCCAAAGTGGACGTGGCCGTGGGCGACCGCGTGACCGGCGCGCTCACAATTATCGCGCGCTTTCCAAAACCCCTCGCGCCCTTTTCTAGCCGATGAGCGACGACGGCAATCCCAAGATCTATCTGCTGCCGAACCTGATGACGGCGGGCAATCTGTTCTGCGGATTTGCCGCGACGCTCAAGATTCTCGAAGGCGCGCTCGTCCAGGTCGCCGTCACCCCGGCCACCGCCGAGGCGGTGGAAAAGCTCGCCGCCGAAAAATTTCACCTGGCCATCTGGCTCATCCTGCTCTCGTGCGTTTTCGATGCGCTCGACGGCCGGCTGGCCCGCCTCGGCGGCAACGAGAGCCCGTTTGGCCGCGAGTTCGATTCGCTCGCCGACATCGTCTCCTTCGGCGTCGCCCCGGCGCTCATGGTCTATCGCATCGTGCTCCACGAATTCTCCCAGGCTGGCTGGGTCATTGCCTCGCTCTACCTCGTCTGCGGCGCGCTGCGCCTTGCGCGTTTCAACTGCCTCGCCGCCGCCAACTCCGCCGCGGCGAACAAGGAATTCAAGGGCTTCCCGATCCCCGCCGCCGCCGGCGTCATCGCCTCGGTCACCCTCTGCATGCTGTGGTTCGACGAGAAAAACCGCGACATCGGCGCGGGCAAATGGGTACTCCCGCCGCTCATGATTTTCCTTTCGTGGATGATGTTCTCCGGCTTCCGCTATCCGAGCTTCAAGGCCCTGAACCTGCGCACCACCCGCTCGCTGCCGAAGTTCATTGCCATCGTCGCCGTGCTCATTTTCACCGCGATGAACTTCCAGTGGATGCCCGCGGTCATCTTCATCAGCTACCTGCTCTACGGCTTCCTCCGCCCGTTTCTCTCGCGGAAGATGAAAGAGGAAATCGAGGACGAAACGGAGGACGACGACCCGCTGGAGAGTCCGTAAAACAGCGAGCGGTGGGGCGGCTTGGCCGGGCGCAGGACGGGCTTGTGACACCGCCCCATTCGCTTCGCGACGGCTACACTTTAATACCGCTTTCGCCCAGCGCAGGGCCGCATCGGAGATTCAACGGGAAACGGCGGTCACGGGGCGCGGTACTCGGGCTTCAGCAGCCGCCCGAAGATGCCGTTGTATGGATGGACGGTTTTCGTCGGGCGTCCGTCATTTTCCAAGGGCCGCCCTTCATTGGCCCAGGCAAAGATGGAGCCCTCCAGATTGCGGACATCCTTGCCCCCGGCCTCGATGAGCCGCTGCGCGAGCTGGGACGACCGGTAGCCGACCGAGCAGTACACCACGACCGGGCGTGCGGGGTCGATCCGGGCCAGCACCTCGGAGGCCGGGGCGTCGGGCCGGACGCGGAGCGCGCCGCGCAGATGGCTGACCGCAAACTCGTCCGGCTCCCGGACATCGAGGAGCTGCGGTTGCGGCCGGCTCTGGTCCGCGAGCCAGGCGGCGAGGGCGGCGGTGGGGAGTTGCGGCACGCGGGGAAATTTCCGGCGCACGGTGGCATTCATTTTCGCCATGCCATCCCCTCCCTCGCCCGTGCTCCAGACGTAGCCCCCCGCGGCGAGCGCCAGCAGCGCAGCGAGACCGAAGATCATTTTCCAGCGGCGGTTCATATTTTACGCATCAAGGTTCGGGCGTCCGCGCGGGCTGGGCAAGCAGTCCGCCGAAGATTTCCAATCGTCGGGAAACTGGGCGGAGGTGGTTTAGACGATTTCCACCGGGCACTTGGGCAGGGCTTTGAGAAAGGCGGAGCCGTAGCCTTTGGTCAGCACGCGGGGGTCGAGGATGACGACGATGCCGGTGTCCTGGCGCGTGCGGATGAGGCGGCCGACGCCTTGGCGGAGTTTGAGGATGGCTTCGGGGAGGGAGTATTCGGCGAAGGCGTCGCCGCCCTGCGCCTGAATGAGTTCGAGCCTTGCCTCGATAAGTGGGTGGTCGGGGACGGCGAAGGGGAGGCGGGTGATGATGACGTTGCTGAGCGCCTCGCCGGGCACGTCCACGCCGCTCCAGAAACTCTCGGTGCCGAAGAGGACGTGGCGGTCGTTGCGCTTGAATTCGGCGAGGAGGCGGTGGCGGGGGAGGCCCTCGCCTTGGACGAGGAGTTTGTAGTCGAGATCATCGAGCTTTTCGCGCAGCGCGGAGGCGAGGGCGCTCATGGTTTTGTAGCTGGTGAATAGGACGAACGCGCGGCCTTTGCTCATGCCGATGAAGTGCTCGATGCGCTCGGCGAGCGCGGCTTCGTAGCCGGCGTCGCGCGGGTCGGGCATCTTGCGGGTGATGTAGAGCCGCATCTGCCGCTCGTAGTCGAACGGGCTCCCAATCTGCCGCGCCTCCACGTCCTCCGCGCCGACGCGGGTGCGAAAATAATTCAACTCCGCGGTGCCGACGGAGAGCGTAGCGCTGGTCATGACGCAGCAGTGGTCTTCGCGGAAAAGCAGCGCGCGCAGATACGCGGCCACGTCCACGGGCGCGGCGTGGAGGGCGTGGAACTGCTGGGTCTTGCCGGTGCGCTCGACCCAATAGACGTGGTCCTCGGCGTCCTGTTTGAGAAAGGTGGCGATGCCGGCGCGGGCATCGCGCAGGCGGCGGCCAAGGTCTTGCAACTCGGCCTTGGCGATCTCGTCCTCCATGCCCTTGAGCGTCTGCACCACGAGGGTCTGCACTTTCGCCAGCTCGGCGGTGAGCGAGTCTTCGACGAAATCCGGCTGCCGCACGCGGAACTCGCGCCCTTTTTTGAAGTCCGCGCGGGTGCCCACTTTGTCGAAGAAGGTGTCCACAACGCCGAGCAGCGCGGCGGTCGCTTTCACGCCGTCCACATTGCGATGCACTTGGAACAGACCCTTCTTCGTGTCGGGATTGTAGAGCCGCCGCAGCGCGTAGCGCAGGCCGTACTGCGAGACGCCGATGCCGATCATTTTGCCCGCCACGCCCTCGACGGTGTGCGCCTCGTCGAAGATCACGAAATCATTGGCGAACAAATAGCCGCTGCCTTCCTCCTGCTCGGCGAGCCCGCCGAGGTTCATGAAAAAGAGCGTGTGATTCATCACCACCACGTCCGCGCTGATGAGCCGTTTGCGCGCGGCCTGGTAGAAGCACTTCGGATTCGTGCCGCACGATTTCGTGGTGCAGATGTGCTGCTCGCTGCACACCTGCCCCCAGACGTGCGTGTCCGGCTCGACGGCGAAGTCGCTGAGCGTCCCGTCCTTGGTGGTCTGCGCCCATTCCCAGATGCGGCCCAGCTCGGCCTGCTCCGGCGAGGTGAACAGCTCGCCCGCATGCGCCCGCGCCCGCTCCAGCCGCAGCGGGCAGAGGAAATTCGCGCGCCCTTTCCACAGCATCGCCTCGAACTCCACGGGCAGCACTTTCTGCAAAATCGGGATGTCCTTGTACACCAGCTGTTCCTGCAAATTGATCGTGTAGGTCGAGATGACCGCCTTCTTTTTCTGCTCCAGCGCCCAGAGCACCGCCGGCACGAGATAGGCCAGCGATTTCCCGCCGCCCGTGGCCGCCTCGACCTCCTGATGCCGCTCGTCGCTCAGCGCCCGCGCCACGGCCACCGCCATCTCCTGCTGCTCGGCGCGGTATTCAAAATTCTTCGCCTGCGCGAGCAGCCCCGTCTCGGAGAAAATCTCGCGCACTTTGGCGGCGAAAGAACTGCCTGGCGTCTCGGAAAGCGAAATCATGAGCCGCGCATCTTCCGCGTCCTCGCCGCGCGCGGCAAGCCCGCGGCGCTTTCGCTTGGCAAAGCGGCGCGCGCGCCGTTTTACTCCCCGCCCGCGCCCATGCAGAAACTCGACCGCTACGTCCTCCGCAATTTCTTCGAGCCGTTTTTCATCTGCCTCGGCGGGTTCATCGCCATCTGGCTGATCATCGACTTCAGCGACAACAACAACGACTTCCTCCAGGCTCACGCGTCGTTCAAAACCATCGTCGCATTTTACCTCACGCAGCTTCCCGGCACGATCCTGCTCTCGCTGCCCATCGGACTCCTGCTGGCGATTCTTTTTTCCCTCAGCTCCATGTCGCGGCGCAATGAAATCATCTCCATGCTCACGGCCGGGCGCAGCATCACGCGCGTGCTGCTGCCGCTTTTCGCCGTGGGCCTGCTCATGAGCGGGGTGTGCCTATGGCTGAATTGGGAAATGGCGCCGCGCGCCGAGGGTATCCGCAAAACCGCGATGAAGCTGTTGAAACGCGGGCGCAAAAGTGGCGACCGCGACTTCATCCTCGGCCACGTCTTTCGTGACCGGCAGAATGACCGCACCTGGTACGTGCGCAAACTCCGCCCCGGCTCCGATCAACTCAGCATTGTCCACATCACCCAGCAAACCCCCGCCGGCGACATCACTCGCAAATACTACGCCGAGCGGGCCATCTACGATCACGCGGCGAAAACCTGGACGCTCGAGCACGGCATGATCGTCGAGTTTGACGCGGCTGGCGAAATCGGCGAAACCGACCGTTTTCCCGACGGCACCCGCACCCTCACCGGCTGGACCGAGACTCCGTGGCGCATCGCCAGCTCCCAACTCGATGCCGGCGGCCTCTCCGTCCCGGAACTCCGAAGCTACCTCCACTTCAACGGCGACTTTCCCGACGCCCAGCTCGCGCCCTACCGCACCAATCTCGCCGACCGCTATGCCTGGCCACTCACCTGTTTCCTCGTCGTGCTCCTCGCCGCCCCGCTCGGCATCGTCTTCAACCGCCGCGGCGTCCTCGGCGGCGTCGCCACCGCGCTGGTGCTGTTCACCTGCCTGCTGCTCTCGCGCTATCTTTTCCTCGCCTTCGGCAAAGGCGACCGCCTCAACCCGGCGCTCGCGCCCTGGCTGCCGGACATCGCCGCGGCCATCATCGGCTTCGCGCTGCTGTGGTTTCGCTCGACGAGCCGCGACCTCACGAGTTTTTGGCGCAAAAGTGTCAGGCCAGAGGTGGCCGGCGTCCGCTGAAATCCGCCCCGCCCTCTCCCCTCTGTCAACCGCCACTTTTCACATGACACTTCACCCATGAGCCTCACCCCCGAATGGTCCATCCAAAGCCGCGCCCACCAATGCGCGGTTACTGGCGCCGCCTTCCAGGACGGCGAGCACTTTTACACCCTCCTCTTCCACGACAAGGACGGCTACCGCCGCGAAGACCTCAGCGAAGCCGCCTTCGCCGCGCGCAACGAAAACATCCAGCCCTTCTCGCTCTGGCGGTCAAAGTTTGAGACGCCGCCCGCGGCCCCGCCCGAGGCGCTGGCGAAACAGACCGCCGAGGATCTCCTCCGCACCTACATGAGCGAGGACGCTCCGCAGAAAATCAACGTCTGCTACCTCCTCGCTGTCATGCTCGAGCGGAAAAAACTGCTCAAGGAAGTCCAGAGTCAGCGCACGCCCGAGGGTCTGCTCACCCGCATCTACGAACACACCAAGACCGGCGAAGTCTTCGTCATCCCCGACCCCCAGCTCCGCCTCGACCAGATCGCCCAGGTGCAGCTGGAAGTCGCCGGGCTGTTGGGATGAGTTATGAGGTATGAAGAAAGTGGCCGCTCTTGCCCCTAATTTATCACTTATACTTCATACCTCATCCGTTCCCCGCAAAAAGCCGGCTGGCGAGCCACAGCAGCCCGGCGAAAAAGCCCGCGATCACCAGCGCCGCGCCGCCCAGCAGCCCGACGAGAAAAAGCCCGTCGCCCCGCGTCGTAGGGCGCGCAGTGCCGGCGTGTTTGCGCAGCAGCTCGTAGTTCCGCGCATTCGAGCGGAAAAAGATCGAGAGCGCGTCGCCCGCCACCGGCCCCGCGTCGAGGCCGGCATTGATGAGCACATTCACCGCCATCCGCGCCAGCACCCCCCGTGGCACCGCCCGCCGCGCACTCACCGCGATCATTGCCAGAGACACCGCCGCCGCGGCCGTCGCCCCCAGCCCCGGCAGCAGCCCGATTAGCGGATCGAGGCCAAAGCGGATCTTCGTTCCCGGAATGGTGAACACGTCATCCATGAGCCGCGCCACCAGTGCGATGAACGGATCGTCCCCAAGCTTCGCGCCCGCCGGCGCATCGCGCGGCAGCACTTCGACCTCGGCTTCGACTTCGCGGACTTTGGGCATGCGGATATTTAGCGAAGTGGCGGGGTGATAAGTCGGCGGTTCGCCGTGTCCCGTCGGGACGACTGAGGAGTTCTGGGTGGTCCAGGCATTCGATGTCGGTCTGAGCCCTTTAAGGATTAGTACCGACAACCGGTAGCCCCTCCTCAAATTATTCATCGTTGTCACGAAATCTGCCGATGTTCCAGCGTGGCATTGGGAACAGACACTGGGGAAGCTGATGATATTAGTGATCTTGTCGTTGATATCATCATTGGTCCAGGTCACCGGCCGGA